>NZ_JBHUDD010000051.1:0-43347 GCF_042677865.1 Lacimonas salitolerans
CGTTCTCATCCTGATTGACGCTGGATTCTCAGCCTGTTTGTCGCGCGGCACAGCAGAACCCCTTTTCATGGGGGCTGGACGATTTCGCCTATGCCGAGGATATCCGGCGGTTTGACAACGGCACGCCCGGCACCGTCTCTGCCGCTGCCAGCCTGCCGGCGATGGAGTGGCACGCAAGGCAGGATATTGCCGCGCTGGCGGCGCACAACCGCACACTGACAACACGCCTGATCGACGGCTTTGATGCCATCGGCGCGCCGCTGATGTGCCCGCGCGCACGGGATCAGCGCGGCGGCAGTGTGATGGTGCGCGCACCAGACGACACGCCTGCTGCAACGATCCTCGATACCTTGCGCGCAACGGGGGTCTACGCCGATGCGCGGGGCAGCGTGCTGCGCCTTTCCCCCGGCGTGATGACGACAGACGCGGGTGTGGACCGCCTGATCGATGCGCTGTCGGGAATGTGGCGACCGGGCCAGTGCAAAGGCGCGCAGACCATCTGACCCCGGCTACGTGCTCAGCTCCGTCCCGTCGCGCCGGATTGGATGGCCCGGCGAATCCTCACTTTGCCAAGGTCGCCCGCGCAAAGCGGATGGCAGTGACATCGGCACGGAAGAACGGGAAATAATCGTCCGTTCCGAACATGTTGCCGGCCTCCACGCGAAACGGCAGGCGATAGCCCTCGACCTCGCGAAAGTCGGACGCGCGGGCCCCGAAGGGTTGCAGGCGGTACACCTTTTCCGGGTTGGCGTTGCTCCAGCGTTGGAAAACCACCGTGATCGGTCGTCCCTCGGCATCGACGGTCACATCGACGGCCTGTTCCAGACCGCCATGCCGGACGGTCACCCGCGCGCTGTCCGCGCCCAGGGCGTCCCACGTCACCCAAGGGCCGGGCAGCAGCGCGGCGGGTGTCCATACAACCGCCTCCGCGATCTGGCGGCCAAAGGCCGAGCGGGTGTGATCAGGGTCGCCACCAAGCCTTGCAACCGGGATCACGCCGAAGATCCTGAAGCGCGTCCATGACGCCGTGTCCGACCCGGACACAGGAATGCCGCCCCGCGTTTGCATCTTCCAGACGAACCCATGGGGCGCGCCCAGTATCTGCCGCGCCTTCATCGGCTGATAGGCGGGCTTGTCCTTTGTGCCAAGGCTGAACTGGCCGGTCATGTCGATCTCGGCAACCGGGAAAAGTGGCGTGCCAGCCTGAATGGTATAGGTGAAACACCGTCGCGCAGGTTCCGGCAGGTCGGCAACCCACTGTTCCGTGAACCGCTTTGGTGATGCAGGCTGAAGTGTCGCAAGCCGCTGCCATTCGACCCGGTCCGCCTGTTGATCCCGCAGTACAAGCGTGCCTGCAAGAACAAGGCCACTCAGCGCCAGAAAGCCCAAGGCGAAAAGAAAGAACATGGTCCCGGCCCCCGTTGCCACGACGGCCTTTACACCGCAGTTCCGTGTCGCGCGCCATGATGCGTATCAAATCAGCCCTGTTTTGTGCAACAAAACCGGCTTCAGATCGTTGACAACGTGAGCGCCCTGCAAACGGCTGCGGCATGAATGACGTGGCTTGCGCACAGGACCCTGAAAGGAGATGTGATGGCTTTGGATCAGAGAAACAAAACCGCGGTTCTCTACCGGATGGTCATGCCCGACCATCTGTGCCCCTTCGGCCTCAAGTCGAAAGACCTGCTCGAACGACATGGCTTTGCGGTCGAGGATCACCCCCTTGAGACACGCGACGAGACGGATGCATTCCTGAAGGATCACGGTGTCACGACAACGCCGCAAACCTTCATCGCAGGCGAAAGGATCGGCGGGCACGAAAAATTGCGCGCCTATTTCGGAAAGCCCGTGAAGGACGAGGATGCGACCTCCTACGCGCCGGTCATCGCGATATTCTCGGTTGCTTTCCTGATGGCACTGGCGGTCAGCTGGTTTGCCTTCGGCACGGTGTTCAGCATCCGCGCGATCGAGTGGTTCGTCGCAATCAGCATGTGCATTCTTGCGATCCAGAAACTTCAGGATATCGAGAGCTTTTCGACCATGTTCCTGAATTACGACCTGCTGGCGCAGCGCTGGGTGCGCTACGGCTACCTGTACCCCTTTGGCGAGGCATTGGCCGGTGTCCTGATGATCGCGGGCGTGCTGATCTGGATCGCTGCACCTGTCGCGCTGTTCATTGGCGGTGTCGGTGCCGTGTCGGTGTTCAAGGCTGTCTACATCGACAAGCGCGCGCTGAAATGCGCATGCGTCGGCGGTTCCAGCAACGTGCCCTTGGGGTTCGTGTCGTTGACCGAGAATGTCATGATGGTCGTCATGGCAATCTGGATGCCGATAAGGATGCTGTGGCTGGGTTGACCACCCGGCTTGCGCAACCGCCAGTCCCGAAACGGGTTCATGCAGACCGGCGTCACGGCGATCTACGGTGTCTTGCCTGTGGGATTTCAAAGTGTGATGTCACATCATGTCATCGCACGGACCGGGCAAGGCGGGAACCGAGCGACCATCGGGCAGACCGCCGGTACGTCGCCATGACACACCTGCAAATGCCAGCCTTCTCTGGTCTGCTTGGGTCGGCACCCCCCTGCCCGGCTGCCGGTCAGGCCATATCTGATTGCCGCCGGATGTCCGTGCAGGCAGTGTCGTCCCCAGCGACCAGTTGCAACAACCAAGATCGGCATCATGTCCAGGAAAAGCTTGAACAAGGCAAATCTCGAAAAACTGGGGGCCGAGGCTCTGGCCGCTCTGGTGATGGAACTGGTGCAGGGCAACGCCGCCCTGCAACGGCGCGCGCGCATGGCGCTGAGTGCCGCGCAGGGGCCAAAGGACGTGGCTGCGGATCTGCGCAAGCGGTTTGCGTCGCTGCGGCGGGCCAGAGGCTTCGTGGGCTGGCGCAAGCAAAAGGCCTTGGTCACGGACCTGCGCGGACTTTTGACCGTGATCGAAACCACGGTGGCACCGGATGACCCGGACGAAGCGTTTGACTTGCTGTGGTCCTTCCTGTTGCTGGTCCCGTCGATCCATGAACGCACCGACGACAGCAACGGATCGGTCGGGGATGTGATGCGCGACGCCGTGGAGATGATCGCCCAAGTCGCCCCAAGCATCACCATCGACCGCATCGCGCTGGCCGAGCGCATTCTGGATGCCGTCACGGACGCGGGCTATGGTGAATTCGACGGCATCATTCCCGCCACCGCAGAGGCGCTGGGGCGCGAGGGGCTGGACCATCTGAAACAGATCACCCGGACCTGGCAATCCGCCCCGCCAAGCGAAGAGGCGATTGCGCGGTATCGGGGCTTTGGCCTGATGTCGTCACCCGAAGACAGCATAAGGCGGTCCAAGGACCTGACCGCGTCGGTCATTCTTGCGGATATCGCCGATGCCCAAGGCGACGTCGATGCCTATATGGCGCGCTATTCCGCCGAGCAGTTGACCTATGGCACCATTGCCCCCGGTGTCGCGCGCCGCCTGCTTGCCGCCGGTCGCGTGGACGAGGCCCACGAGATCATCAAGGGCGCGCTGACCGCCGAAGACGGCAAGCCATTGCGGTTGTTCCGGCAGGACCTGAACGAGGTATACGAGGACTGCCTGCAACGTCTGGGCAGGACGGACGAGTTGAAATCACACCTCTGGGAGACGTTCGAACAGACCCTCAGCACCCGCAGCCTGCGCAGCTATCTCAAGCTGCTGCCCGACTTCGACGATATCGAGGCCGAGGAAAAGGCCCTGACCCTTGCGGAATCACATAGCCATCCGGGCGCGGCGCTTGGCTTTCTGATCGACTGGCCGGCGCATGACCGCGCGGCAAGGGTCGTGCTGTCGCGGGCCAATGAACTGGATGGCGATGCCTATCACCTGCTCACCGAAACTGCCAACGCGCTCGAGGCAGAGCATCCGCTTGCCGCGACAGTGATCCGCCGCGCCATGGTGCAGGACACGCTTGATGGCGCCAGATCAACCCGATACCGCCATGCAGCCCGCCACCTGGCCGAGTGCCAAGCCAACGATGCCGTCATCGCGGATTACAACGGTTTTCCGACACATGCGCAGTTTGTCGCAACGCTGAAAGACAAGCATGCGCGAAAATACGGGTTCTGGCAGTTGGTCGATGGCTGACACAGGGCCAGAGCTTTCAGCCCCGGCTCATACCTCGAAGGCCGCAAGATCCCTGTCACCCAAGGAATGACAAAACCGCTTTGGGACGATCACGGGCAATGCGGCCTCGGGCCTTTGCCGACCATCTTTCCCACGCCATGGGGCGCATATCCCCGGCACTTGAGCCAGCGCAAAGACAGGCCCGCCGCCGTCTGGCAGACACGTGCCATGCATCGCGGCTTTGCCACGGCATCACAGCGCGCGGTATCGCAAGTCAGGAGAGAATGGCATGATGTTCGATTTTTCGGGAAAGACGGCGATCGTCACGGGCGCAGCATCCGGCATCGGGGCCGCGATCGCGCAGGAACTTGGCGCATGCGGGGCGTTCGTCATCGTCTCTGATCTGAAGTCAGAGGGCTGCGCAAGGACGGTGGACAGCATCCACGCGCAGGGCGGCAAGGCAAAGCCCTTTGCGGCGGATGTCGCCGATGCGCAGGACATGGAAGCGTTGGTTGCCTTTGCCGAGGCCGAGACCGGTGCCTTGCATCTGGCCGTGAACAACGCCGGTATCGGTGGCGCACAGGCCCCGGTCGGCGAATACCCCGTGGACGCGTGGGAGCAGGTGATCAAGGTGAACCTGAACGGCGTGTTCTTCGGCATGCGCCACCAGATCCCCGCGATGGAACGCGCGGGCGGCGGTGCCATCGTGAACATGGCCTCCATCCTGGGCAGCGTGGGCTTTGCCAATTCTTCGGCCTATGTCGCCAGCAAGCATGCGCTTTTGGGTCTGACCAGGACAGCCGCCATGGAATATGCCACCAAGGGAATCCGCATCAACGCGGTCGGCCCGGCGTTCATCCAGACACCCCTGCTGACCGACAATCTGGATCAGCAGATGCTGGACGGTCTGGCCGCCCTGCACCCGATGGGGCGCATCGGAACACCCGAGGAAGTGTCGGCCCTGACCTGTTTCCTGTTGTCGGACCGCGCCAGCTTTGTCACCGGCAGCTACCATCTGGTCGACGGGGGCTACACGGCCCCCTGACGACACCCCGGGGCCACCCAAGCTGAAACAGCGCGCGTCGTGGAGCAGCGGCGCGCGCCTGTGTCAGTTCGGCCGTGGCCCAATGGCTTGCGGCCTTGCAAAAGTCGGGGACATCGCAGGCCTCACCAGGGGCAAAAGGCACACTGCCGGGAACACAGGCACCATCTCAGGCGTTGGAATCCTTGGATGATTCTGGAATGCCCCCATGACGCTTGATAGCCTTGTCGCCGCCTTGCACGATACCGACACCATGCTTCCGCTTCTGTGCAGCGTGGTTGCCGGTGTCGTGATCGGGGTCGAGCGCGAGTTTCAGGGGAAAGCTGCGGGGGTCCGCACGCATACGCTTTTGTGCTTTGCATCCGCGATCCTGACCCTCGTTGGACTGCGCATGGCGGAATGGACGTCAAACCTGTCCCAAAACACGCAAGTGGTCTCTGATCTGGCGCGCATGCCCCACGCGATCCTGACAGGCGTGGGTTTTCTGGGTGCCGGGGTGATCTTTCGCGAGGGTGCATCCGTTCATGGCCTGACGACCGCGGCCTCGCTGTGGCTGACTGCGGCCCTTGGCATCGTGTTCGGCACCGGGCTTCTTGAACTGGGAACGATCGGAACCGCCGCCGCCGTCGCCGTTCTGGTCCTGCTGCGCGTTTTGCAAAGCGTCACGATCAAACACCCGGCGCTCCGCCTTGAAATCGCAGTCAGAGCGGACAGCCGCTATGACGGGGCGGCACTGGCAAGAGACCTTGCAGCGCAACATCTCAAGGCCGGTCCGGTGTCTCGTCGACAAGACCATGCCACCGGGCTGCGGCACTTCAGCCTGATCGCCTCGTCCTTACATTCGGACATCGATGCCGAACGACTGGCCAAGGCGCTGCATGACGAACCGATGGTTCTGGAGTTCTCCATCATCCCGCTGGAAAACGAATCTCTGGCGGGCCCTTGATACCCGTGACGCACTGCAGGCCAGCGCCTGTCGTGCGCCCGGTCAGCTGAAGCTGCGCAGCCGCGATATGTCGATCCGGCCCAACTCATGCGCCACAGGGGTCAGCGGCACGAAGGACATGCTCAGCCCCGATGGCCGCAGCGTGCCGATGCCGAACCCCGTGCCCTCGACGATGCGCATGTCGACGGGTTCCAGCAGATCGACGGTGGATTTCAGTCCCAGGTTGGTAAACACCGGGATACCGTGCCACTGCGTCACGCGGTTCACATGCACATGGCCCGACAGGATGCCGATCACGCCCTGTCCCTGCAGCATCTGGGCCAGCCGCGCGGTCGATGCGACGTCCAGCGTGGCCCATGGCAGCGCATCATCGCCCAGATGCGGCGGATGATGCGCCACCACCAGCCGGGGCAGATCGGAGTGCCGCGCCAGCGCCTGTGCCAGCCAATCCAGTTGCGCATCGTCCAGCGCGCCGGCGACGCGACCGGGCACCAGCGTGTCCAGCGTGATGACATGCAGCCCGGCAATCACCGCGTCATGGGCATGGGGCGCGGTGCCCATCCCGGTGTCGAACCCTTCGTGAAAGGCCCCGCGCGCATCGTGATTGCCAAGCGCCAGCACCACCGGCATCGGCAGCGGGGCCAGCGCCTCGCGCAGCAGGGCATAGGACGCCGCGTCGCCGGTATCGGTCAGATCGCCCGAGATCACCACGAAATCCGGTGGCACCGGCATCGCGGTCACGCTGCCGATGACTTCGGCCAGCGCCAGTTGCGTCTTGGCGGGCCGCGCGTTGTCGCCGGGGGCGGTCAGGTGAAGGTCGGTCAGGTGGATGAAGCGGGTCATGGCAATCCTGCGGCTGTCAAAAGGGTTCGGGTATAGGCATCGGCGGGCTGGCCCATCACCTGCGCCGCCGCGCCCTGCTCGACGATCCGGCCGTGGCGCAGCACCGCGACCGTATCGCAGATCGCGGCCACCACCGACAGGTCGTGGCTGATGAACAGCATGGCAAGGCCCAGATCATCCTGCAAATCCATCAGCAGGTTCAGGATCTGCGCCTGCACGCTGACATCCAGCGCCGAGACCGCCTCGTCCGCGACCAGCAGCGCGGGGCGGGTGACGATGGCGCGCGCGATGGCGATGCGCTGGCGCTGGCCGCCGGAAAACTCGTGCGGGAACTTCTCGGCATCGGGCGCGCGCAGCCCCACCTGCTCCAACGCCTGCGCCACACGCGCGGGGGCATCGGCACCCTGCCCGGTGGCGCGCAGCGGTTCCGCGATCGACCAGCCGACCGGACGCTTGGGGTTCAGGCTGCCGAACGGGTCCTGGAACACCATCTGGAAGCGGGGCCGCAGCGCGCGCAGATCACGCGCCGGGATGGCGGCCAGATCCTGCCCGTCAAACGACACGCGGCCCGCGTCCGGCGCCTCGAACCCCATCACCATCCGCGCCAGCGTGGATTTTCCCGAGCCGCTTTCGCCGACGATACCCAGCGTCTTGCCGCGCTCCAGCATCAGGCTGACACCGTCCACCGCCACGTTCTGCGGCGCGGGCGACAGCAGCGCCTGACGCGGCAGGCGGTAGCGGCGGGTGACATTCTCGACCAGCAGCAGGCTCATGCGTCGCCCTCCGCCAGATGACACAGCGCGCCGCCGCGCAACGGCGGCCGCGTGCCCGCGCAAACCGGCACCTCCACCGGGCAGCGCCCTGCGAAACGGCAACCGCGCGGCAGATCGGCCAGCGGCGGCACGCTGCCGGGGATGGTGGGCAGCCGGTGCCGCCCCCCGGCAACGCGCAGCGCCTGTGGCCGGGGGCGCGCGTGCAGCAGGCCCTTGGTATAGGGATGCTGCGGGTCGGCCAGCACCTGCGCGGTCGGCCCCCGCTCGACGATATCGCCGCCATACATCACCAGCAGATGGGTGGTCGCCCGCGCCACCGCCGCCAGATCGTGACTGATGAACATCAGCGCCATGCGGCGGCTTTCGGTCAGGCCGGCCAGCAGTTCGGTGATGCGCAGCGCCACGTTGGCATCCAGCGCCGTCGTCGGCTCGTCCGCGATCAGCAGCCCCGGATCGCAGGCCAGCGCCAGCGCGATCAGAACCCGCTGCCGCTGCCCGCCCGACAGCTCGTGCGGATATTGCCGCCGCCGCGCGGCGGGATCCGGCAGGCCGACCTCTTCAAACAGCGCCAGCGCGCGCGCCGTGGCGTCCGACCGCGACAGCCCAAGATGCAGGCGCAGCGGCTCGGTCACCGTGTCGCCCACCCGGCGTAGCGGGTTCAGCGCGGCCATCGGCTCCTGAAAGATCATCGCCACGCGGCGGGCACGCAGGGCGCGCCAGTCACGCTCGGGCGCGCCTGCCATGTCGCGGCCATCCACGGCCAGTTGCCCGGTGACCCGCGCCGCATCGGGCACCATCCCCATCAGGGCCAGCCCCAGCATCGACTTGCCGCTGCCGGATTCGCCCACCACGCCGACGCGGTCGCCCGGGCGCAGACCCAGCGCCGCCTGCCGCAGCGCCAGCGCGCCGCCGAACTCCACCGAAAGATCCCGCACCTCGATCATCTTGCGCGCCTCAGCCTGGGGTCGGTGATGTCGCGCAAGCCGTCGCCCAGCAGGCCAAAGCCCAGCACGGCGGCCACGATGCACAGCCCCGGCCAGATCGCCAGTTGCGGGGCCAGGTACATCAGGGTCTGCGCCTCGGACAGCATCCGCCCCCAACTGGTGGCGGGGGGCTGCGCGCCAAGGCCAAGATAGGACAGCGCGGCCTCGGCCAGGATCGCCACGGCGAATTCGATGGTGGCCTGCACGATCACGGGGGCGGCGATGTTGGGCAGGATGTGATCGCGCGAGATGGCAAAGCGGTTCATGCCCGCCGCGCGCGACGCAAAGACATATTCGCGGGTCCAGATCTGGTTGGCCGCCGCGCGCGAGACGCGGGCAAAGATGGGGATGTTGATGAAGGCGATCGCCGCCACCGCCACGCCCAGCGAGGGGCCGAACACCGCCGCCAGCATGATCGCGAACAGCAGCGCGGGAAAGGCAAAGCCGATGTCGGCTACCCGCATCACCGCATCCTCGACCCAGCCGCCGATGGCACTGGCCAGCAGGCCAAGCGCGGTGCCGATGCTGCCCCCGACGCCGACAGCGATCAGCGCCACCGCCATCGAATTGCGCGCGCCTGCCATCAGTTGCGACAGCACATCGCGGCCCAGTTGGTCGGTGCCCAGCCAGTGCTGCGCCGAAGGATCGGCAAACTTGCCCGGAATGTTCTGGAGTGCGGGATTGTGCGGCGTCCAGACCAGAGACAGCGCCGCCGCCCCGGCGACGAGGGCCACAAGCCCACCGCCGACGATCAGGTTGATGGGCAGCCGTCTCACGTTCTGGCCTTCAGGCGGGGGTCGATGGCAACATACAGCAGATCGACGATGAAATTCGCCGTCACCACGATCACGGCGAACAGCATCACCAGCGCCTGAACCGTGGGCAGGTCGCGGTTGGAAATCGACTGGAATATCAGCCGCCCCAGACCGGGCAGGTAGAACACGTTCTCGATCACGATGGTGCCCGTCACCAGCCCGGCAAATTGCATCCCGACGATGGTGACGATGGGCACCAGCGCGTTGGGCAGCACATGCGCCCACAGCACGCGGCGGCGCGACAACCCGGCGGCGCGCGCGGTGCGGATGTAATCCAGCCGCATCACCTCCAGAGCCGACGACCGTGTAACACGGGCCAGAACCGCCGACTGCACCAGCGCCAGAGACACGGTGGGCAGGATCAGCGCGCGCATCGCCTGCACCGGGTCGGACCAGCCCGGAAAGCCCCCGGGCGGCAACCAGCGCAGGTTGACCGCGAACAGCAGCACCAGCAGGATCGCCAGCCAGAAGGCCGGGATGGCGATGCCAAGCTGGCTGAGGAACATCACGCCCCAATCGGCGGTTTTGCCATGGCGCGCGGCGGCGAAGATCCCCAGCGGCAGCGCCAGCGCGATGGTGAACACCATGCCCGCCAGCGCCAGCGCCAGCGTCATCGGTATACGCTCGGCAATCAGCCCCGCGACCGGCACCCGAAAGGAATGGGACATACCGAAATCACCCGCCAGCGCGCCGGTGATCCAGTTCCAGTAGCGGATGGGCAGCGGATCGTTCAGGCCCAGTTGATTGCGCAGGGTCGCCAGCGCGTCCTCGGTCGCGTCCAGCCCCAGAATGGTCAGTGCCGGATCGCCCGGCAGCACGTTCATCACGGCAAAAACGACCAGCGACACTGCAAGCAGTGTCGCCACGAAGCCGACAGTGCGGCGGAACAGAAAGTAGCCCATAAGGTATTGCAGTCCGGTCTGACGCGGGGGCGTGCGCGCCCCCGCATCCTTTGTCTAGGTCACAAGGCTCAGTTCACGGTCACGCCGGCGAGCGGCTGGAACAGCACCGCGCGCGATGTCCAGAAACCATCGACCCCGGTCTTGTAGACGCCCAGTTGCGGCAACTGGAACAGGAACCCGTGCACCGCCTGATCGGTCAGATAGGTCTGACCCTGCTTCAGCAGCTCCTCACGCTTCGCGGTGTCGGGCTCGGTGCTGATCGCCTCCCACAGGGCGTTGAACTCGGCATCATCATAGCCATAGAAATACTCGGGCCCGCGGGCAAAGTTGCCCATGTCGTTGGGGCTGGTGTGGGCGATGATGGTCATGTCGTAGTTGAGCTGCTTGTACACCTCGTCCAGCCAGAAACCCCATTCGACGTTTTCCACCTTGGCGTCGATCCCGGCCTCGGCCAGTTGCGCCTGAATGATCTCGGCCGAGCGCGTGGCATAGGGGAACGGCGGCACCCGCAGGGTCATGGTGGTGCCGGCCACGCCCGCCTCTTCGAACATCTCGCGGGCCGTGTCGGTGTCATGGGCGTACACGCCGGTCAGGTCCACATAGGCTGGGCCATGCGGCGGGTAGAAGCTGCCGATCGGCGTCGCCTGACCGTACATAGCCCCGTCGATGATCTCGGCCCGGTCGATGGCGTGGCTGACCGCGCGGCGCACGCGGATGTCGTCGAACGGCGGTTTGGCGTTGTTCATCGCCAGAATGACCTCGCCCTCGGTCGAGCCTGTCACCACGTCAAAGCGCGGGTCAGCCTCGAACTGCGGCAGCATCTCGGGCGCGGGAAAGCCGGGAAAGGCGTCCAGCTCACCGGCCAGCAGCGCCGAGGACGCAGCAGAGGCATCGCTGATGAACCGGAACTCGACCGCATCCAGCGCGACGTTGGCCGCGTCGCGGTGATCGGGGTTCTTGGCGAGGATCAGGCGATCACCGCGCGTCCAGCTGTCATACATGAACGGGCCGGTGCCGACCGGAGTGGTCGCATTCGCCTCGACCGACTCGGGCGCCACGATGGACGCATCGCCCTGCGCCATGTTGAACAGGAAAAATGCGTCCGGTGTAGTCAGCTTGATCTCGACCGTGCGCGCATCGGTGGCGGTGACGCTTTCGATCGGCTTGAAAATGCCCTTGGACGGGTTGACCGAACCGTCGCCCATCGCGCGGTCGAAGCTGAACACCACGTCCTCGGCGTCGAAGGTGGTGCCATCGTGGAACGTCGCCCCCTCGACCAGCGTGAAAACATAGGTCAGGCCATCCTCGGACACGGTCCAGCTTTGTGCCAGTTGCGGCTGGACGTTGCCCGCCTCGTCCACGGTGGTCAGCGATTCGTAGACGTTCTGCGTCAGCATGCCGTCGATCGACGCGGTGGCATCTGCTGTCGGGTCCAGCGATGTGGGCTCCTGTTGCAGGCCGATCACGATCCGGTTCTGGGCACTGGCGGGCGCGGCCACAAGGCCGACGCCAAGGGCCAGCGCCACGGCCAGCGGCAGATGAGACAGTTTTGTCATGGAATGCTCCTTCAGGTCACATGTCGTTTTGGCCCGCATATGACGTGCCAATATGACGCCTGCATGAAACTGTGCCGTGTATGCCACGCCCAAGTCAAAAGCTTTGCACGCCCGCCCCTCTTGCCAGTCCCCGCAGTTTGCCGTCTGCTGCGCCAAACCAGCTGAAACAGGGGCGCAAGATGAGCGACAGGAAAACCCGCATCACCACCAGCCATTGGGGCGCGTTCGAGGTCGAGACGATGGGCGACCGCATCATCGCCACCCATCCCTTTGCCCCCGATCCCGACCCGAGTGCGATTCCCGCGATCATCCCGCAGGCCGTGCACCACCACACCCGGATCGACCGCCCGCACATCCGCCGCGCATGGCTGGACAGGCGCGACCGGAAGGGGCGCGGCGCGGATGATTTCGTGGCGCTGCCCTGGGACGAGGCGCTGGACATCGCCGCGCAGGAAATTGCCCGCATCCGCGACACCCATGGCAATGGCGCGATCTTTGGCGGCTCCTATGGCTGGAGCTCGGCCGGCCGGTTTCATCATGCCCAAAGCCAGGTGCACCGCTTTCTGAACGCCATCGGCGGTTATGTCGCCAGCTTCGGCAGCTACTCCACCGGCTGCGCGCAGGCGATCATGCCGCATGTGTTCGGGATGAACTTCATCACCCTGCTGTATGAGCATCAGGAAGGCTGGCACACGCTGGACCAGCACACCGAAACGCTGGTCATGTTCGGCGGTATCAACCCCAAGAACGCACAGGTCAGCATGGGCGGCGTGACCGAGCACGAAACCGCAGGCTGGTTCGACCGCTTCCAGGCCAAGGGCATGCGCTGCGTCAACATCGGCCCGCAGCGCGGCGATTCCCCACCGGGGTGCGAGTGGATGGCGGTCCGCCCCGGATCGGATACCGCGCTGATGCTGGCCCTGGCCTGGGTGCTCGAGGATGAAGGCCTGACCGATCACGCCTTTCTGGACCGCTGCACCACCGGGTTTGACCGGTTCTGCCCCTACCTCATGGGGGAGGCCGACGGCACGCCGAAATCGCCCGATTGGGCCGCGCCTCTGTGCGGTGTGCCAGCCGACACCATCCGCGCGCTGGCCCGGCGCATGGCCACGACGCGCACCTACATCACCGTGGCATGGTCGTTGCAGCGCGCGCATCATGGCGAGCAACCCTACTGGATGTCCGCCGTTCTGGCCGCCATGCTGGGCCAGATCGGCCTGCCAGGTGGCGGCGTGGGATACGGCTATGGCGCGATCGGCGGCGTGGGAAAATCGCTGCTGGGGATGACCGGCATGACCCTGCCGCAGGGGCACAACCCGGTCGCCGACGTGATCCCGGTGGCCCGCATCGCCGACATGCTGCGCAATCCCGGCGGCACTTACGATTTCAACGGCCAGCGCCGCAGCTATCCCGACATCCGGCTGGTCTATTGGGCGGGCGGCAACCCGTTCCACCACCATCAGGACCTGAACGCCCTGCACGAGGCGTGGCAGACCCCCGAAACCATCCTCGTGAACGAGCCGTGGTGGACGCCCACGGCCAAACGTGCCGATATCGTCTTTCCCGCCACCACCCCCTACGAGCGCGAGGATATCGGCCGCTCGAACCTGGACGATTACCTGTTTCACATGCCGCAACTGATCCCGCCAGTGGGTCAGGCGCGTGACGATTACGACATCTTCGCCGGTCTGGCCGCGCGCATGGGGGCCACCGACGCCTATACCGAAGGGCGCACATCGGCGGAATGGATCGAGCTTCTTTATGCCGATTACCGCGCCCGCGCGGCGGCCCAAGGCATCGACGTGCCCGATCTTGACGGGCTGCGCGAGCGCAACTGGATGAAACTGCCGATCCGGGTGGACGGTCCGAAAACAACGCTGTTCGCCCCGTTCCGCGACGACCCCGACGCCGCGCCACTGGGCACCCCCTCGGGCCGGATCGAGATCTTCTCGGAGACCATAGACAGCTTCGGCTATGACGATTGCCCGGGCCACCCGGTCTGGCTGCCCCCGGCGGAATGGGCGGGCACGGCCACGGCGGATGCGCCGCTGCACCTGGTCTCGCCGCAGCCCGGCGACAAGCTGCACAGCCAGCTTGAAAGCGCGCTGGCCGATCAGCCCGGCGCGCGGCCCGAACGGCTGGTAATCCACCCCGATGACGCCGCCGCGCGCGCGATAGCCGATGGCGACCTGCTGCGCGTGTTCAACACCCGTGGCGCGGCGCGCGCGCGCGCGCATGTCTCGGGCGATATCCTGCCCGGCGTGGTGGCCCTGCCTACCGGCGCATGGTTCGGCGATCCGGGCGGCAATATCGACCCGCATGGCAATCCCAACGTGCTGACTGCCGACATCGGCACCTCGCGTCTGGGTCAGGGATGCAGTGCTCATTCGACGCTGGTGCAGGTGGCCTGCGACAACGACTGACGCGGGTTAGTTTACCCAACGTCAAAAAAAATACACATATGCGTGATCCAGCGCCCGCATACCCCCGTATACCCTGGTAAACAACGACTGACACAGGGAGCTACGGAGGATGTCAGGAGTATTTGAAAGCTGGCTCACGCGGTTTCACAACCGTCAGCGGCAGCGCCACGCGATGTTCGACCATCTCGGGATCGACATACCCGAAGAAAAAGCCCCGGCATGTTTCGAAGAGCTGCGCGCCGCCATGCTGGCCTGCAACCGTTGTCGCAACCTTGAACCATGCGCAAGCTGGATCGCCCAACGCCAGCCAGGCACGCCGCATTTCTGCCCCGCGCGCTCGGCGCTCAAGGTGCTCAAACGCGCCACCCCGACCAGACCCCAGATGCACGAGGCCGCCGAATAGGCGCGCATCCACGCCCCGAATGACCCAGATCAAGGCAGCCCGCGTGCCGGTGCCCTACTCTTTGACAGGAACCGCGCGCCGACTTGAAAGGGCAAAGCCATGATGCGTCTTGCGTCCATCCTTTATTCTCTGATCAGCACCACGCTGGCAGGCAGCTTCATCGTCGTCTCGCTGGTGTCGGGCTATGTCACGCTCATCCCTATCCTGATTGCCGCCGCCCTCGGCTTTGTTCTGGCGGTGCCGGTGTCCTGGCTGATCGCGCGGCAGATCACAGGCACCGAATAGCACGCAGGTCACGGTGCGGTGGCGGACAGCCAATGGGCCACCGCCGCGCCGAACTCGCGCGGCTTTTCCGCGTGCAGCCAATGCCCGGCGCCAGGTATCTTTGCAAACTGCGCTTGCGGAAACAGCCGTTTGATCTCGGGGCGGTGGTCACGGGTGACGTAATGCGACTCTGCCCCTGACAGAAACAGCACAGGCCCGTCAAAGGCAGTCTCGAACCGTGGAAACGACAGGATCTTTGGCATCTCAGCGGCCAGGGCATTCAGGTTCAGCCGCCACGCGCGCGCCTTGATGTCCAGCGATTGCAGGAAAAACGCCCGCAGTTGCGGGTCTTCGATCGCCTCGAGCTGTTCCAGCGCGTCCGACCGTTTCTCGACGCGCGACAGGTCCACCGCCTTCATCGCCTCGATGAACTGCATCTGTTCATGGTCATAGCCGACAGGCGCGATATCCGCCACGATCAGCCGCCGCACCAGCCCGGGATGTCCCAGCGCCAGCGCCATCGCCGCCTTGCCACCCATCGAATGGCCCAGCACGTCCCACGCCCCGCCCAGATGCCCGATCACCTGCGCCAGATCGCCCGCCATATCCTCGTAGCCGTGACTGTCGAACCATGGGCTGTCGCCATGGTTGCGCATGTCCACGGCCACCACGGGCCGGTCCTCCGACAGGCGTTTGGCGATCACACCCCAATTGCGCCCCGAGCCATACAGCCCGTGCGCAATCAGCAAACCGGGGCCATCCTGCCCCTCACCATGGGTGATGAAATTCAGCATACTTCCCCCGATCTCGCCCTGATCTGTTTGACCCCGCCCCGCCTGCATCCTACTGTGCCCGACGGAGAGAGCTTATGGATTCCAAGGATTTGGCGCGCAAGACCGCGCAACTCAACGCATTGCTGGAGCAAAAGCTGGCCCTGCGCAAGGGCACTCTGGGCCAGCGTGCCGACCGCGCGGGCCGCCGTCTGCCCGGTTGGGTGCGCCGCAACCTGCACCAGCTTGACCGCGCGCAGACCATGGCCGGACACCCGAAAATGGCCCTTATGCTGGACGCCGATGATCTTGATCGCGCCTATCTCAGCGCCGCTGACCACCTGAAGACGATCGACCCCAGGGAACGCCGCAAGGACCGCCTGCTTGGCATCCTGGGCAGCCTCGCCTTCAACATCCTGCTGCTGGCCGCCCTGCTTTTCGCCGTTCTGCGCTGGCAGGGGTTCGTCTAGACCCGCTGGTCCTGCTTCATCTTGCCGGATAAACTCCGGGGGGAGTCTTCTGAAAGAGGACGGGGGGCAGCGCCCCCCTTGCGCCGCGCGTCCGCGCGGCGCCACTTTCAAAGACCAGGATAGATCGGGAACCGCTTGCACAGCGCCTCGACCTCGGCCTTCACCCGGGCCTCGACCTCGGCATTGCCATCCTCGCCATTGGCGGCCAGACCGTCCACGACCTGCGTGATCCAGTCGCCGACCTGCCGGAACTCGGCCTCGCCAAACCCGCGCGTGGTGCCGGCGGGGGTGCCCAGACGCACACCGCTGGTGACCATCGGCTTTTCGGGATCGAACGGAATGCCGTTCTTGTTGCAGGTGATATGCGCGCGTTCCAATGCGGCCTCGGTCGCGTTGCCCTTGACGCCCTTGGGCCGTAGATCGACCAGCATCACGTGACAATCGGTGCCGCCGGTGACGATGTCCAGCCCGCCCTTCATCAACTGATCGGCCAGCGCCTGCGCATTTGCGATCACCTGTTTCTGATACGCGGCGAAGCCGGGCTCCAGCGCCTCGCCAAAGGCCACGGCCTTGGCGGCGATCACATGCATCAACGGGCCGCCCTGAATGCCGGGGAAGATGGCCGAGTTGAACTTTTTCGCCAGCGCCTCGTCATTGGTCAGGATCATCCCGCCGCGCGGACCGCGCAGGGTCTTGTGCGTGGTGGTGGTCACCACATGGGCATGCGGGAACGGGTCGGGATAGACCCCGGCCGCGATCAGGCCGGCGAAATGCGCCACATCGGCCAGAACCCAAGCGCCCACGGTATCGGCGATCTCGCGGATGCGGGCAAAGTCGATATGGCGCGGAATGGCGGACCCACCGGCGATGATCATCTTGGGCTTGTGCTCGGCGGTCAGGGCCGCGATCTGGTCGTAGTCGATCAGGTTGTCCTGCTGGCGCACACCGTACTGGATGGCGTTGAACCACTTGCCCGACTGGTTGGGCTTGGCCCCGTGGGTCAGGTGTCCGCCCGCGTCCAGCGACATGCCCAGGATGGTATCGCCGGGCTGCAGCAGCGCGGTGAACACCCCCTGGTTGGCCTGCGACCCGCTGTTGGGCTGCACATTGGCAAACGCGCAGCCGAACAGTTGCTTGGCACGGTCGATCGCCAGGTTTTCGGCCACGTCAACGAACTGGCATCCACCGTAATAGCGCCGCCCGGGATAGCCTTCGGCGTATTTGTTGGTCATGACCGAGCCCTGCGCTTCCATCACCGCCGCCGAGACGATGTTCTCGCTGGCGATCAGCTCGATCTCGTGGCGCTGACGGCCCAGCTCGTCCGTGATCGCACCAAAGATCTCGGGGTCGCGGGCGGCAAGGGTGTCGGTGAAAAAACCGGTATCAGTCATTCAAGGGCTCCGTTTTCGGCACAGGCAGCAGCTGCTGCGTTGCAGGCGGATGTAGCCGAAACACCGCGTTACGGAAAGGGCCGAAAGCGACGCAGCCGCCCTTGCACGCGGCGGGGCTGGTGCATGGGGGGAAGTTGTGGTTCTTTCGGAACCGGAATTGCCCTTTTGGAAACAGGAGTTTCCCCCCGCATGTCGCTTGCCATCGCCTTTGCCGCCAGCGACGCGCCCAGCGCGCAGGCCGCACTTGCCGTCCTGAGCGCGCGCTATGGCGATGCGCCCGAAGCCGAGGCGGATGTGATCGTGGCGCTGGGGGGCGACGGATTCATGTTGCAGACCCTGCACCGCACCCAAGGTCTGGATGCGCCGGTCTATGGGATGAACCGGGGCACCGTCGGCTTTCTGATGAACGGGTACCTTGAGGGCGGGCTGGTCGAACGGCTGCAACGCGCGCAGGAAGAGGTGCTGAACCCGCTGCGCATGCACGCCACCCGCAGCGACGGGTCCGAGCATGTGGCGCTGGCCATCAACGAGGTGTCGCTGCTGCGTCAGGGGCCGCAGGCGGCCAAGCTGCGCATCACCGTCGACGGGCGGTTGCGGATGGAGGAACTGGTCTGCGACGGTGCGCTGGTGTCCACGCCCGCCGGATCGACGGCCTATAACTATTCGGCCCACGGACCGATCCTGCCGATCGGGTCGGACGTGCTGGCGCTGACCGCCATCGCGCCGTTCCGGCCCCGGCGCTGGCGCGGCGCGCTGCTGCCGAAATCCGCCCATGTGCGGATCGACGTCACCAACCCCGAACGGCGCCCGGTCATGGCCGATGCCGACTCGCGCTCGGTGCGCGACGTGGTGTCGGTGGATATCCGCAGCGCCCCCGAGGTGGCTCATCGCATCCTGTTCGATCCCGGTCACGGGCTGGAAGAGCGGTTGATCCGCGAACAGTTCGCCTGAGACGTCAGCCAAGGGATTGCGCGCCCTTCGGGCACAGCGGGTAGGGGGGCGCTGCCCCCCGTCGCCCGTTCCGGGCGCCTCCCCCCGGAGTTTATCTGGCAAGATGAAGGACCAGGAGGGCCTTGTATGAGATCAGGCCCGGTCGCGCAGGGTGTCGAACACCGCGCGATTGGCGCAGGCGGGCGGCGCTGCGGCTGGCTCGTCCGTGGGCTGTGCGTCCAGCCAGTGCTGGCATCCTGCCGTCCATTGGCAGCCCCGGCATCGGGTGACCATGGCCGCCCAATCCTCGACCGTCAGCCGGTTCTCGCGGCGGGCGGCGGCCAGATCGACACCGGCAGCCTGCGCCATGTCCTGCACCAGCCAGAAATGCCTGATCGGATTGCCAAGCGCCTGCATGGGTCGGTCCCTCCCGTTGGATGCAAAGACAGTCTAGGCCGGGGGGGCGGGGCGGACCATGATCGAGATCAAGCGCGCCATTCCTCGAAGAACGCCGCCACGCATGTCTGGACATGGCGAAACCTGTCGCCGCCCAGATGCTTGCCGCCATACCAGCGGGTGACGACGACCACCGTGTCGGTCAGCCTCTCGCGCTCCAGCATCCGCAGGATGACCATGCCCGCCCCGGCCTCGCCGTCATCGGCCTTGATCTGGGTGCCATCCGCCAGCAGCAGGCCCCAGGTGTTATGCGTGGCATTGGAGAACTTCTTGTTCCGTTTCAGCTCTTTGAGCAGCGCCGCCGCCTCGGCCTCGGACCGGGCCGGCCCGCCCGACACGGCATAGCGCGAGCCGCGATCGCTCAGGACGTTGGGCAGGACCAGCACGGGCGCGGTCACAACCGCGAGGCGGTCTCGCGCACGACCTGAATCCGCTGGGCATTGGGTGGATGGGTGCCCAGAAAGCGGTTGCCGGGATCGGGGATGCGGGTGAAGAACTCGGCCCCGCGCACCGGATCATAGCCTGCGCGCTTGGCGATCACCGTGCCGATCCGGTCGGCCTCAAGCTCGAACTCCTTGGAATAGCTGCGCGCACCCACGGCCGCGCCCAGATCCTGTGCCGCGCGCACCCGGCCCGCGTCAGCGCCGGTCAGCGTCGCCAGCCCGGCAAACACCACGGCCCCGGCCGCCGCTGCCTGCCGCTGCCGGTCGATATGACCCGCGATGTGATGCGCCGCCTCATGCCCCATGACAAAGGCCAGCTCGTCGACATTGCGCGCCTCGGCGATCAGGGCAAGGTTGAAGGCCACGATGGGACGGCCCTGCGCGTCCAGCGTCTGGAACGCGTTTGGCGGCTGGCCGGGGCGGTCATCCACCACGATCAGGAAGTTGCAATTGGCGCGCGGGGCCATGCGGCGGCATTCCTGCTCGGCCACGGGCTGTACGGTTTCGACCACCTGAACGAAATTCCGTGCGGCATCGCGCGCCGATTGCGGAGCGGACGCCGGCACAGTCATCTGCTGTGGCGGGGTCATGACCATGGGCGCGCAGCCCGCAAGCCCCATCGCCGCAACCAGAATCAGACCGAAAACCCGCGTCATGTCGCTCTCCCCATATTCGGTCCCGGTTTAGCACGGTCTGCCGCAGCCACCATAGCCATCACGCAGAGGTGAATCGCTTGCAACGGCAGAATCCCGCCATAGACTGGCCCCATGTTCAGCATCGAGCACGAATTCGACACCACGATCGTCACCCTGGTCGACGAGGGGCCCGCCCCTCTGACCGAGGACGTGACCATAAACGCGTTCGAGGAATGCGTGACGCTGGAGCAGTATGATCCGCGCACCGACAGCGTGCAAAAGATCACCCTGTCGATCGGGCAGGTCAAGGATCTGGCCGCCGCGCTGAACCTGCCCGAAGGCATCTACAGCCGGGTGCGCGACTGATCACTCCACCCCAAAGACCTTGTCGCGCGATGTGGCCCCGCGCCGCAGCACCAGACGCGATTTCGCCACACCCATGGCCTTGGCCAGCAGTTTCTGCACGGCGACAATGGCGCGGCCATCCTCGGGCATGGCGGTGACGTAGACGCGCAGCACCGCGCCCTCCGCCTCGATCCGGTCACGCGACGCCTTGGGCGTCACGCGCACGGCGATCTCGGCCCCCGGGCGGGCCAGATGGGACAGGTCGGACAAATCACGGGCCATGGGCATAGAGCATGGACAATTCCGCGCCTGACTTGAATAGTCCCCGCAACACGAAACCGACGGGGGCCCCATGACCACAGGATTTTTCCATGACGAGCGTTGTTTCTGGCACTCGGGCGGCAATTACGCGCTGACCCTGCCGGTGGGCGATCTGGTGCAGCCGCTGGCGGCGGGTGGCCTGCCCGAAAGCCCCGAAACCAAGCGGCGGTTGAAGAACCTGATGGAGGTGACGGGGCTGTTGTCGGAATTGGCGGTGCACTCGGCCCCCGAGGCCACGCGCGAGGATCTGGAGCGTATCCACCCCGCCAGCTATCTGGATGAGTTCAAGACCAAGTCCGACGCGGGCGGCGGAGAGATGGGGCCGCGCACGCCCTTTGGCAAGGGCGCCTATGAAATCGCGGCGCTGTCGGCCGGGCTGTCCAAGGCGGCGCTGCTGGCCGTGCTGCGCGGCGAGGTCGACAACGCCTATGCCCTGTCGCGCCCGCCCGGCCATCATTGCCTGCCCGACTGGCCCAACGGCTTTTGCCTGCTCGCCAACATTCCCATCGCCATCGAGGCCGCCCGCGCGCACGGCCTGCTGGGCCGCGTGGCCATCGTGGATTGGGACGTGCATCACGGCAATGGGGCAGAAGCAATCTATTACGACCGCGACGACACGCTGACGATCTCGGTGCATCAGGAATACAACTATCCCATCGACAAGGGCGATCTGGCCGACCGGGGCGCAGGCGCGGGCCTCGGCTTCAACATGAACATTCCCCTGCCACCCGGTGTCGGGCACGCGGGCTATCTGCACGTGATGGACCAGATCATCGCCCCCGCGCTGGAGCGGTTCCAGCCCGATGCCATCATCGTCGCCTGCGGCTTTGACGCGGCCATATTCGACCCGCTGGGGCGCATGTGCTGCTCTGCCGACACGTTCCGCCAGATGACCGCCCGCATCAAGACGCTGGCCGACCGTCTGTGCGCGGGCAAGCTGCTGCTTGTGCACGAGGGCGGCTATTCCGAGGCTTACGTTCCCTTTTGCGGTCATGCTACGATCTCCGAGCTGGCTGGCAGCGCGACAGACGCGCCCGACCCGCTGGCCCATACGATGGAACGTCGCCAGCCAAACGCCCGCACGGCCCAGTTTTTCAACGACCTGATCGCCGACATGGCGCAGGAGCTGTTGGGCAGGGGCTGAACAGGCCCCTCCCTGCCCGACATCTGGACAGACCGAGGAAAGGACGACACATGCCCACCCCGAACCCCGCCGCGCTGGAATTTCTGCTGACCCGCCGATCCGGCCCCGCGAAAACCCTGACCACGCCGGTGCCCGACCGCGACGCGCTGCTGCCGATCCTGACCGCCGCCGCGCGTACGCCCGATCATGGCAAGCTGGAACCCTGGCGCATGATCGTGCTGGACCGCGCCGCCCTTGCGCGGCTGGCCACGCAGGCCCGCGACCGCGCCGCCGCATTGGGCTATGACGCGGAACAGGCCGACAAGGGGGCCAGCCAGTTCGAGCAGGGCAACCTGGCCGTCGCCGTGATCGAGGTGCAAAAGGACAGCGACAAGATCCCCGCGCTGGAACAGACCTATTCCGCCGGGGCGGTCTGCCTGGCGCTGCTGAACGCGGCGCTGGCAGCCGGCTGGGGGGCCAACTGGCTGACGGGCTGGCCCAGCCATGACCGGGGATTCGTGGAAACCGGGCTGGGTCTGGCCGCGCATGAGCGGGTGGCCGGGCTGATCCACATCGGCACCGAAACCGCCGCCCCGCCCGAACGCCCGCGCCCCGACCTCGACAGGATCGTGACATGGACATCGGCCTGATATTCTCGGCCTTCGCACGCACGCTGGGCCAGATCGGCGACCGCCGGTTCACCCGCGTGCTGCTGATCGGCGTGGGGCTGACGCTGGCGCTTTTGGTGGCGGCCTATTCAGGGCTGTTGTGGTTTCTGCAATGGTCCATGGGCCCCGAGGCGACGCTGCCCCTGATCGGCACGGTGACTTGGCTGGATGATCTTGTGGGCTGGTCCAGCCTGCTGCTCATGCTGATCCTGTCGGTGTTCCTGATGATCCCGGTCGCCTCGGCCATCACCTCGATGTTCCTCGAGGATGTGGCCGCGGCGGTCGAGGATCGCCATTACCCCCATGTGCCCACCGCCGCGCCGATCCCCTTTGGCGAGGGGCTGCGCGACACGGTGAACTTTCTGGGCGTGCTGATCGCGGCCAACACGCTGGCGCTGTTCGTCTACGCGTTGGTGTTCTGGATCCCCTTCGCGCCGGTGATCCTGTTCTGGGCGCTGAACGGCTTTCTGCTGGGGCGCGAGTATTTCACCCTCGCCGCCATGCGTCACGAGGGCCGCACCGGCGCGCGCGCACTGGCCAAACGGCACCGCCTGACGATTCTGGCGGCAGGTTTCCTGATGGCCATCCCGCTGACCATCCCGATCATGAACCTGCTGATCCCGATCCTGGGTGCCGCGACCTTCACCCATATCTACCACGGGCTGCGCATGCGCAGCGTCTAGCCCTCGGACACCGGCGGCATCAGGTTGCGCCAGTCGAAATCGCGCACGGTGATCGTGCCGGTGATGATGATCGTCGCGATCACTGCCCACAGGATCGCCGCTGCCACCGTGGTGATGATCGCCTTCTTCTTCAGGTTATGCACTTCGGGGCTGCTGGCATGGGTGCCCGGCACGATCTGCCCCACGTCGCCCTGCGTCTGCAACCGGATCGGGATCGCGACCAGAAAGGTCAGAAACCACAGCACGGCATACAGAACGATCCCCGAGGTGATACCCATCAGACCTGCTCCAGTTCCGTCAGCGTGCCGTTCATGTCCTTGGGATGCAGGAACAGCACCGGCTTGCCATGCGCGCCGATCTTGGGCTCGCCATCGCCCAGCACCCGCAGGCCGGCGGCTTTCAGATGATCGCGCGCGGCGATGATGTCCTCGACCTCGTAGCACACGTGATGAATGCCGCCCGAGGGGTTTTTCTCAAGAAACCCTGCGATGGGCGAGTTCTCCCCCAGAGGATACAGCAGCTCGATCTTGGTGTTGGGCAGTTCGATGAACACCACGGTCACGCCATGATCGGGCTCGTTCTGCGGGGCGCCCACCTTTGCCCCCAGCGCATCGCGATACTGTGCCGATGCGGCCTCGAGATCCGGCACGGCAATGGCAACATGGTTCAAACGTCCGATCATCGGGGCCTCCCTTGGCGTGTGGTCTTTGTTCAAGTTATGGGGTTGCCGGGTCGCAAGGGCAAGCGCAAGGCGACAGAAACGCGCGGCTTAACGATGCGTTAGCCAAGTGGCGGCATGCTGAGTCGCAGTGATGCCGCTGCCAAAGGGATACCCGCCATGGATGACCGTGATTTCATGTCCAACACGCCTCTGCCCACCGCAAACCGCCCGCTGCTGGGCCTGACCGTGCTGCTGGTCGAGGACAGCCTGTTCGCCTGCGAGGCGATGCGCCTGATGTGCATCCGCTCGGGCGCGCGGCTGCGGCGGGCCGACAGCCTGCGCTCGGCCCGTCGCCATCTGCAGGTCTACCGCCCCTCGGTCGTGGTGATCGACCTTGGCCTGCCCGACGGCTCGGGCGCCGAACTGATCGACGAGCTGTCGCGCGCCCGCCCCCGCGTCGGCATCGTGCTGGCCACCAGCGGCGATGACATGGCCCGCGCCACCGCGATTGCCGCCGGGGCGGATGGCTTTCTGCCCAAGCCGCTGCATTCGCTGGCCGCGTTTCAGGATGCCATCCTCAGCCGCCTGCCCGCCGATCGCCAGCCCGCAGGCCCGCGCCTTGTCCGCGACGAGGTGATCATGCCCGACCGCACCGCCTTTCGCGATGACATGGCCCATGCCGCCGACCTGCTGGGCGACGGGGCCGAAGACGGCGTTCTGGACTACACCCTGCAGTTTCTGGCTGGCGTGGCCCGCAGCGCACAGGACAGCACGCTGGAACAGGCCAGCGCGCGGCTGGCCCAGGCCCGCGCACAGGGGCAGGCCACCCATGCCGGTGTCGCCCATCTGGCCGGGCTGTTGCAGGAACGGCTGCAGAACCGCATGGCGATCTGACCCGCAGACCGGGGGCGGCGATCAGGCCAGCAGGCGCGGATCGTCGCCCATGTCCAGCCCCGGAAAGATCGCGCCTTCGATCAGCGCCCGGTCAAACCCGTACAGCCCGCGCATGACCCATCCCGCATGGGCGCGCACATCGCGCGTCGGCATCAGGTCGCGCCCCTGGTACAGCTCGGCACTGCCCAGCCCGGGCCAGTCACTGACCACCTGCCCCCCGCGCAGCGCGCCGCCCGCCAGCAGCATCGCGCCGCCTGTGCCGTGATCGGTGCCGCGCGACCCGTTGGCCCGCGCGGTGCGGCCGAACTCGGTCATCGCCACCACCACGGTCTTGCCCCAGGCCCCGCCCATTTCCGCGCGCAGGGTCAGGATCGCCTCGGACAGCCGCAACAGCGCATTGGGCAGTGCCAGGTCCTGGCGCAGATGCGTGTCCCAGCCGCCCAGCGAAAACGCCGCGATCCGCGCGTCTGTCTTCAGCTTTTCGGCGGCAAACTGCGCGATCCTGTTGTGGGGCTGTCGTGCGCGCTGCTCATCGGGTGCCGTGGCCATCGGGGTCGTGCCCCCGCTCATCCCGCCCGCCATCATGGCGCCCTCGTCCTCCTCGGCCATCATCGCCGCGTCCTCATCCGGCACCGACAGCATCAACGCCTCTTCCAGCGCATCACGAAACAGCGGGTCATCCGCCATCATCCGCCGCGCCAGCGTTTCGGCCTGCGGGCTCAGGGCCAGGCTGGCCTCGGGCGTCCAGCTGGCCACCGGCGCGCGCCCCCGGGTCAGCAGCAACTCGTCATGGCCCAGCGCAAAGGCCGTGTCCGCCTCCAGCCCCGGGACCTGCTGCAACATGCGGTTCAACCAGCCGTCGCGCACCCCCTGCCCCGTCAGGTTGGGCGTGCCGGCCTCGAGCATATCCTGCCCGTCGAAATGGCTGCGCTTGTCGCGATAAGGGGTCGAGACCGCATGCACAAAGCTAAGCTCGCCCGCGCGCCAAAGCGGCATCAGGTCGCCCAACCCTGGATGCAGCGCAAAGAACCCGTCCAGATCATGCGCGCCCGCCGCCTCGCCGCCCGGCAGCGACGCACGCAGCGCGGCATAGGCCGGATCACCATAGGGCTGCACCACGTCCAGCCCGTCCATAGCACCGCGCAGGATGATCACCACCAGCCGGTTCTGCCCCGGCATCGCGGCAAAGCTGACCGGCGTCAGCAAGGGCGAGGCCGCCAGCGAACAGCCCAGCGCAAGGCCGCGCCCCATGAAGGCCCGGCGGTTCAGATCAGGCTTGGTCATCGGATCATTTCCTCTGAAAGGCGGGTGAGGACAGGATCAACCCCACCCCCTCGCGCCGGTTTTCGGCTGCCTGCGCGGCAAACACCACCGCCTCCGGCGCATTCGGGCCCAGCGCGTGGTCCACGAACTCACGCGGATCGGGCAGCCGGTCGCGCTGCAGCCGCGCGGGCATGGTCATCGCCCAGCTCATCCGCGCCGACAGTCCCTGCGGCGTGATCCAGGCGCTGTCATCCTCGGCCCAGCCATCCGGTCCCAACGGGGTTTCCCAGCGTTGGCCCATCAGAACCAGGGGCCGTTGCAACAGCCCGCGCAGCTCGTTCTCTTCGGCCCCGTCGAACCTGTCCGGCTCCACCGCCAGCGCCCGCGCGGCCGATGTCATGAATTCCCATGGCTGCTTGACGTTCTGCAACCCGGGCGCCCAGGCGGCGGGATGCTCCAGCAGCGCCGCGGTCACCGCCATCAGATCGCCCTCCGTTTCGGCAAACCGTGCCGTCAGATGCGCCACCAGCGCCGGATCGGGCCGGTCCGCCACGAAATGCACTGCCAGCTTTTGCGCCACATGCGCGGCCGTGGCCGGATGGGTGGCCAGATCATCCAGCACCGCAAAGATATCGGCCACATTCCCCTCTGTGCCGCCATAGCTGCGGCCCAGCACGGTTTCGGCGCCCGGCTCGGCAAGGTCCTTGCGAAACTTGAACCCGCTGCGACCGTCAAAATACATGCCGGTGAACAGCTCGGCCAGTTGCCGCACATCGTCCTGCGAATACGGCCCCTCCACCCCCAGCGTATGCAGTTCCAGCACCTCGCGCGCCAGATTCTCGTTCAGCCCGGCACGCCCGCCGCTGTTCAGCCCGCGACGGCTGTTGGGCCCGATCGAGCGGTGCTGATCCAGGTAATGCAGCATCATCGGGCTGGTGACGGCGGCGCGCAGCAGGTCGGCAAACCGGCCCGTCACATGTGGGCGGATCGCCTCTTCGACATAGGGCGTGGCCGCACGGCGGATCGTGCCGGCTTTGCCCACGGCCGTGAAATGGTCAGCCCAGAACCACGTCAGCCGCTCGCGCAGGCCATTATCCGTCCAGACCCGACGCAGCATTCGCTGCGCCTGCCACTCGGACTGCGCGATCCGGGCGTGCTTGCGCTCAAGCTGCTGCGCCTTGCGCGCCTCTTGCGCCTCTGGCGTGCCGCGGTTCTTGCGCCTTGTCTCAAGAAACCCTTCCGCGCGTATCATCCGCTCGCGAAAGGTGGTGAAATCCTCGACCGGAAAGCGCGCGGCGATGGCATCGGGACCGGCCAGCCGGTACAGCATGGCATCAGCCGAAGGCGGCGCCGCCACCATGGGCGACAGCCCGCAACCAAAACGAATCTCTGCCAGAACCGGATCGAACATGGGGCCACCCTGCATGACTGCATGTGCAGCATACCAGACGCGCCACGGTTTGAAACACCAACGCGCCGCAGCCCGGCATCACATCGGCGCTACCTTGGGCACGGTGCGCACGGAAAGACCGGCAATCAACATTTGTGCAACAGGTTATGTTCCTATAATGTTCCAAGTGACATTCATGATGGAGTTCGCCTATATGTTGGATATGAGCAGCTCAGCCAATCAAGATCTACGACGCTTCCTTGACACCGACAGGTTTGCCACCGTGATGGCAGACCCCCCGTGGCGGTTCACCAACCGCACCGGCAAGGTCGCGCCCGAACACAAGCGGCTGTCGCGCTATCCGACCATGACACTGGAAGACATCTGCGCCCTGCCCGTGGCCGATCATCTGGAAGATACCGCGCATTGCTACCTTTGGGTTCCGAATGCGCTGTTGCCCGAAGGCCTGCAGGTGCTGCGGTCCTGGGGGTTTGAGTACAAATCCAACATCATCTGGCACAAGATCCGCAAGGACGGCGGCAGCGACGGGCGCGGCGTGGGGTTCTATTTCCGCAACGTGACAGAGGTGTTGTTGTTCGGCACCCGTGGGAAAAGCGCGCGCACGCTTCCGCCCGGGCGTCGTCAGGTCAACATGATGCAAACCCGCAAACGTGAACACTCGCGCAAACCGGATGAGCAGTACGACCTGATCGAAAGCTGTTCCTGGGGCCCGTATCTGGAGCTTTTCGGACGCGGTGTACGTGACGGCTGGACCGTGTGGGGCAATCAGGCCGACGCAGATTACAAACCCGGTTGGAAAACCTATCCCTACAATTCGGGCGTCGCGGCAGAGTGAAATGGCACGCCGGATCGATGATGCTGTCTTTGACAGGACCGATCTTGTAAAGGCGCAACTGGGCTGGGATCTGGGCCACAGGTATTCTGTCACCAGCTACCGCAGTGCCGCCGCTGTGCTGTCTCAGCGGGCACCAGATGAAATGGCGTCGATTCTCAGCGTTCTGCGGGACTTCACGATAAGTCAGACCGAGATTCGCTCGCCGGGCGGCAATCGGATGTCGGCAACGACACGGTTTGGTGATCTCGCTGCCAGAGAAGGGTTCCGTCAGGAAGTCAGGATAGAAGCCGATCTTCTGGTCAAGCTGCGCGAAGGCAAGGGTGACAAGGCCCCTGAAATCGACCGCATCCTGCGCGAAGACTATATTCACAACCACCTTGTCGATTTCTGGCGCGGACGCGTGGCGTTCGACTACGAGTGGAACAGCAAGGACCAAACCTACGATCGCGACCTCTACGCCTTTCGCAGCTTTTTCGAGGCCGGAGTGATCGACGTTGGCGTCATCGTCACCCGCGAGCTGTCGCAGGAGTATTTTCTGTCCCTTGGCTATTGTCTGGACAAGAACGGAAACGAAACCTCCAGCACGGTTGCCGCCAAATTCGGGGCAAGCACGACCGGAACCCATAAACTGATCAGCCGGATTGCCGCTGGCCGAAGCGGTGGATGCCCGGTGCTTGTCTTCGGCATATTGCCCGAAAACATCACACCGGACTGACCCTCACTCCTGCGGGATCACCCGCAGGCCCAGTTCCATCAACTGATCGCTGTCAGGATCGCTGGGGGCGGCCATCATCAGATCCTCGGCGCGCTGGTTCATCGGGAACATGATCACCTCGCGGATGTTCTGTTCCTCGGCCAGCAGCATCACGATCCGGTCGATCCCCGCCGCACAGCCACCGTGAGGCGGCGCGCCATACTGGAACGCGTTGACCATGCCGCCGAACCGCTTGCGCACCTCGGCCTCGCCATAGCCCGCCAGTTCGAACGCCTTGATCATGATGTCCAGCTTGTGGTTCCGGATCGCGCCGGAAATCAGCTCGTAGCCGTTGCAGGCCAGGTCATACTGATAGCCCAGCACGTTCAGCGGATCGCCCTGCAACGCCTCCAGCCCGCCTTGCGGCATGGAAAACGGGTTGTGGCTGAAATCGACGCGGCCCGACTCCTCGTCGGCCTCGTACATCGGGAAATCCACGATCCAGGCAAAGGCAAAGCGGTTCAGGTCGGTCAGGCCCAGTTCCAGCCCGATCACGTCGCGCGCCTTGCCGGCGACACGTTCGAACGCCTGCGGCTTGCCGCCAAGGAAGAATGCGGCATCGCCCACGCCAAGCCCAAGTTGCTGACGGATCGCCTCGGTCCGCTCGGGGCCGATGTTCTTGGCGAGGGGGCCGGCGGCTTCCATCGTGTAGGCTCGGGTTAGGAAAGCGACCTTTTCTTTGTCGCCCGCCTTCTTTGCGTCCGCAATCGCTTGTTGGCGTCGCGCGTACTCGGCTCCCATCAGGACTTCATCATTGAATTCCGTAAGGAAATCGTCGACGTCTTCCATGTTGGATACAACACCCTCAACGTCCCACTTTTTGAGGAGCTCGGCTGCACGCTTATTGATGTCTGCAGACAATGACTCACGCCAGAAGATATACCCCATCCCCGGCAGACCCTCTTTCTGGGCAAAGGCGTTCATTCGGTCGCAGAACTTGCGGCTGCCACCACCCGGCGCGGGGATGGCGCGCACTTCGGTGCCTTCCTGCTCCAGCAGCTTGGCAAAGATCGCGAAACCGCTGCCGCGGAAATGATCCGAGCAATCCTGCATCTTGATCGGATTGCGCAGGTCGGGCTTGTCGGTGCCGTACCACAGCGCGGAGTCGCGATAGGAAATCTGCGGCCACTCGGCATCGACGGTCTTGCCGCCGCCGAACTCCTCGAAAATCCCGGCCACGACAGGCTGGATCGTGTCGAACACGTCCTGCTGCTCGACAAAGGACATCTCCATGTCGAGCTGATAGAAATCGGTGGGCGAGCGGTCGGCGCGCGGGTCTTCGTCGCGGAAACAGGGCGCGATCTGGAAATACTTGTCAAAGCCGCTGACCATGATCAGCTGCTTGAACTGCTGCGGGGCCTGCGGCAGGGCATAGAACTTGCCCGGATGCAGGCGGCTGGGCACCAGGAAATCGCGCGCACCTTCGGGCGACGACGCGGTGATGATCGGCGTCTGGTATTCGCGGAACCCCTGATCCCACATGCGGCGGCGCATCGACGCCACCACGTCGGAGCGCAGGGTCATGTTGCGCTGCATCGCCTCGCGCCGCAGGTCGAGATAGCGATAGCGCAGGCGCGTTTCCTCGGGGTATTCCTGATCGCCGAACACCATCAGCGGCAGTTCGGCGGCCGCGCCCAGCACCTCGATCCCGCGGATATAGACCTCGATCTCGCCGGTGGGCAGCTTGGGGTTGACCAGCGATGCGTCGCGCGCCTTGACCTCGCCGTCGATGCGGATGCACCATTCGCTGCGCACCTTTTCGACATCGGCAAACACCGCGCTGTCGGGGTCGCACAGAACCTGCGTCATGCCGTAATGATCGCGCAGGTCAATGAACAGCACCCCGCCATGATCGCGCACGCGATGCACCCAGCCCGACAGGCGGACGGTCTGGCCCACGTTTTGCTTGGTCAGTTCGGCGCAGGTATGGCTGCGAAAGGCGTGCATGATGGCGATCCCTTGGGAGGTAAATGGCGGTTCGCGCCGATACACCTTGGTTGGCGCTGGAAGTCAAGGCGGCGTGCCGGTTTTGCGGGCGAACCGCGGCCCGAATCCGGCAGGCCCGACACGCCGATCTTTACACATTCCAGAATCGGCGTAGCATATCCGCACGAGCAGACGGGGGTACACCCCCCGGGGCAGGTTCCTTGACCGTCCATGGGCGCGCCGGGTGGGCGCGTTTGTCAACGTGAAGGAGGGATAGCCCATGTGGACAAGATATCTGGACAGAATGTTGTCGCATCTGGTGCGGCAGGGCGAATTGCGCGTCACCTTTCCCGATGGCACCACGCGCCGCTATGGCACGGGCCAGCCCTCGGTGGCGATCACCCTGCATGCGCCCTCGCTGCCCCGGCGGCTGGTGCTGACCCCGCACATGGCGTTGGGCGAGGGCTACATGAACGGCGAGCTGACGGTCTCTGGCGACGACCTGCGCGCCCTGTTGGACCTGATCACCCGCAACCTGTCGCGCAACGGTCTGCCGGGGTTTCAACGCCCTCTGAACGGCCTGCGCCGGATGGGCCGCTGGCTGCAGCAGTTCAACCCCGCCTCGCGGTCGCGGCGCAACGTGGCCCATCACTATGACCTGTCGGCCGAGCTGTACGACCTGTTCCTGGATGCCGACCGGCAGTATTCCTGCGCCTATTTCACCCGCCCCGACATGTCGCTGGACGAGGCGCAGCAGGCCAAGAAACACCACATCGCGCAAAAGCTGCTGATCCGTCCGGGGATGCGGGTGCTGGACATCGGCTGCGGCTGGGGCGGCATGGCGCTGACACTGGCGCGCGATTACGGCGCGCAGGTTCTGGGCGTGACCCTGTCCACCGAACAGCACACCCTGGCCACCCACCGCGCGCACCAGGCCGGGCTGGACGGCCAGGTGCAGTTCCGGCTGATGGATTACCGCGATGTGCAGGGGCCCTTCGACCGCGTCGTCTCGGTCGGCATGTTCGAACACGTGGGCGTGCCGCATTACCGCGCGTATTTCAACAAGGTCCACGACCTGCTGACACCCGACGGCATCGCCTTGATCCACAGCATCGGGCGCACCACGCCGCCCGCGGCCACCAGCCCGTGGATCACGAAATACATATTTCCCGGCGGCTATTGCCCGTCGCTGTCCGAAACCATGGCCGCGCTGGAACGCAGCGGGCTGGGCAGCACCGATATCGAGGTCTGGCGCCTGCATTACGCCGAGACCCTGCGCCACTGGCACGACCGTTTCACCGCGAACGAGGCAAAGGCCCGCGCGCTGTATGATGACCGGTTCTGCCGGATGTGGCGGTTTTACCTGCTGGCCAGCGAATTCACCTTCCGCAACGCGGGTCAGGTGGTGTTCCAGATGCAACTGGCCCGCCGGCAGGATGCCGTGCCGCTGACGCGCGATTACCTCTATCCGGCCGGGGCCGACGCGGCGCTTGCGGCCGAATAGCCGCGTTCAGGGCGCGGGGCAGCCCCGGATATCCACCGCTTGCCCGGTGCCCAGCACCGTCAGCCGCAGGCCCGACCGGTCCAGCGCAAAGGCCCCGCCGTTCATATGCATCAGCCTGGTCTGCGCGGTCAGCACGCCGCCCTTGTGGCTCAGCTCGGGCTCGGCCACCCAGACCTGCGGATCGGCGGTTTCCACCACCAGCGCCGTGGCCTCACCGGCGCGCGGCAGGGCCACCCGCGCAGTCAGGCGCAGCCCGTCCTGAATGGGCGAAACCGCACAATCGGCCCATTTCACCCCCGCCTCGGCCCCCGAGACCGGAACATCCGTCATCGCCGCGACGATGCGCGGATCGGGCCGTCCGGCATCGGGCAGGCTGGCCGAGACCCGCAGATCGACCGGCACGCAGACATCCTGACAGATGCCAAGCTGCACATGGGCCTGCAGATCCACCGCCCGCCCTGCCCGCTGCGGTGCGATCTTCAACGGCAGGATCAGTTCCCGCTTGTACCCGATCGAGCGCATGCCGTTCTGCCAGAACACCACCGGCGTCGGCCAGACCGGTGTGACCGCGCCCAGATTGCCCGATCCCGACCAGTCGAACAGCGGCGGTATGCCCGCATCACCCGGCGCGCGCCAATAGGTCTTCCAGCCGTCCGCCAGCACCAGCCGCAGCGCGGCAACGTGCTGCCCGTCTGGCATGCGCCAGCCCGGCAGAACCTCGGCCCGGACCATGTCGGCATAGGGGTTTGCACGGGCCACCGGCACGGCAAAGGCCGTGACAAGGCACAGGAGGGCAAGGGCGATGAACTGTCTCATACAAATGAAATGCGCCAAACCGCGCCGGAATCCAAGTCACGACTTGGCGACGCAGGCGCGAGCGCCCCCTTGCCACGCCCCGCCCCCCCCGCCATGCTGGACAGCGATGCATACAGACCCCATATCCACCCGATGACGGACACAACCAACGAACTGGACCTGACAGGCAAGCTGCTGATCGCCATGCCGGGCATGGGTGACCCGCGCTTTGCCAAGTCGCTGGTGTTCATTTGTGCCCATTCGCCCGAGGGCGGCATGGGGCTGATGGTGAACAAGCCCACCGGCGACATCGCGTTTCAGGACCTGCTGGAGCAGCTCGAGATTCCGCACCAGGCCGAAACTCCCAGCATGCCGGTGCATTTCGGCGGGCCGGTGGAAACCGGGCGCGGATTCGTGCTGCACGGGCGTGATTTCACCTCGGCGCTGAACACGCTTGAGATCGAGGGCGGATTCGGCCTGACCGCCACACTGGACGTGCTCGAGGAAATGGCGCGCGGCATGGGCCCGGCCAACGCGCTTGTCGCGCTGGGCTATGCCGGCTGGGGTCCGGGCCAGTTGGAGGACGAGATCGCCGACAACGGCTGGCTGACCTGTGACGCGACCCTTGATCTGGTGTTCCATCCCGACAACGATGCAAAATGGGAGGCGGCGCTGAATTCCCTTGGCGTGGGCGCGCTGACCCTCTCGGCCGAGGCCGGGCGCGCCTGAGCGGGACAAACTGTTGCGATTGCAACCCGTTGCCCCCTGCCCGCCCCGCGCCTATAACAGGCACCGGACAGCAAGGGATCACGCAACATGAGCTTTCATCAAAAGCACCTGCTGGGCATCGAACCCCTGCACCCGTCCGAGATCACCGCGCTGCTGGACCTGTCCGACCAGTATGTCACCCTGAACCGGCAGGCCAACAAGCATTCCGACGCGCTGGCCGGGCTGACGCAGATCAACATGTTCTTTGAAAACTCCACCCGCACGCAGGCAAGTTTCGAACTGGCGGGCATGCGGCTGGGCGCGGATGTGATGAACATGGGCATGCAGGCCAGCAGCATCAAAAAGGGCGAGACCCTGATCGACACGGCGCTGACCCTGAACGCCATGCACCCCGATCTTCTGGTGGTGCGCCACCCCCATTCCGGCGCGGTGGACCTGCTGGCGCAAAAGGTCAATTGCGCGGTGCTGAACGCAGGCGACGGGCGGCACGAACACCCCACGCAGGCGCTGCTGGACGCGCTGACCATCCGCCGCGCCAAGGGTCGGCTGCACCGCCTGTCCATCGCGATCTGCGGCGACATCGCCCACAGCCGCGTGGCACGCAGCAACATCATGCTGCTGGGCAAGATGGAAAACCGCGTGCGCCTGATCGGCCCGCCCACGCTGATGCCCGCGGGCATCGCCGATTTCGGGGTCGAGGTGTTCGACGACATGCGCGAGGGTTTGCAGGATGTGGATGTGGTGATGATGCTGCGGCTGCAAAAGGAACGCATGGACGGCGGCTTCATCCCGTCCGAGCGCGAGTATTTCCACCGCTACGGTCTGGACGCCGAGAAACTGGCCTGCGCCAAGCCCGACGCCATCGTCATGCACCCCGGCCCGATGAATCGCGGGGTCGAGATCGACGGCACGATCGCCGACGACATCAACCGCTCTGTCATTCAGGAGCAGGTCGAGATGGGCGTGGCCGTGCGCATGGCGGCGATGGACCTGCTGGCGCGCAACCTGCGCGCAGCGCGTGCCGAACAGAACGCCGGGGTGATGGCATGACCGACCGGATGGAGATCAGCGCGACCGAGGCCGGGTTGGTCCGCGTGTTTGCCATCGACCTGCCCGACGACAGGATCGATGACCTGGGCACGCCCGACGCCCCCGACGTGGACGCGATCCGGCAGGCGCTGGGCGCCACCGCTCTGTCACCCCAGCACGTGGACCTGCTGCGCCTCGCCGATCTGGGCGAGATGGGGCTGGATGGCTACCTGGTCGACGGGCTGGGCGTGGCCGAACCCGACATCGCCTCCGACCGCACCCGCCTGCGCGGGCTCAGGGGGCACGCGCTGGTGCTGCCCTCGGCGGCCTTGATGGACACCGCCCAAACCCTGACCCCGCGCGGGCCGCTGCGCTGGGTCGGCACCTATGCCGAGCCGCGCGCCACAACCGATTTCACCCCCCTGCGCAGCCAGGCCGCGCAGGACACCGCAGACGCACAAGCGCCGCGCAAACCCCCGCCGTCTGACGCCGCCATGTCCGGGCGCGTTGCCACCATCGTGCTGCTGGTGCTGTTCGCACTGGTCGCCGTCATGGTCTGGATCGCGGGATGAGCAGCTATGCCAACACCCCCACAACCCAACTGGCACCGGGCGAGGCGGTGCAGACCAGCTTTACCGCCGACCGCGGCACCTACTACCGCGATCACGCCTGGCTGGCCGCGGCGGCGATGGCGCTGGGCATGGGCATCCTGTGGGCCTTGGGCAACCCCCATGTCTGGACCGGCGCGGTGGGCGGTCTGGCCGCCGTTGCGGTCCGGGCGTTCTATGTCGCCTCGGACGAAATGGCCGTGCGCTGGGATCTGACCGACCGCCGCCTGCTGGGCCCCGGCACCCACGCCGTGCCCTTGGCGCAGATCAAGGCGATCAACACCCTTGGCAGCGCGGTGCAGATCGTCACCCACTCCGGCGACAAGCACCTCCTGAAGTACCAGAAGGACCGCGCCGCCACCCGCGCCCGGATCGAGGCCGCAAAGGCAGGCCACAGCGATGGCTGAACCGCTGTCGGAACACCTCGACCCCGGCGAGGTGCTGCGCGCCACCTGGCGCCCCGCCTTTGCCGTCTACCTGCGGCGCGAGGCCTTCGTTCTGGCCGCCACCGCGCTGGGGTTCGCCCCGCTGGTGATCTACATGGACAACCCGCGCGCCTGGGCGCTGCTGCCGCTGGTGGTGCTGGTCGATCTGGTGGTGTTCGACAATCTGGGCGACTGGCAACGCAACCGACGCCTGGTCTGGCTGCTGACCGATCAGCGCCTGCTTCAGATCGACACCACCGATCCGCTGGCCACCCGCTCGATCGCGCTGCCCCACATCGCCCGGATGCGCCGCCTGCTGTTCTGGCGGCTGTTCGTCGTGGGCGACGCGCGCGAAATCATCGACATCGCCTATGTCCGCGATCTGGGCCGCTTGCGCGCATACCTCGCCACCGCACGCGAAGGGGCCACCGCATGACGCGTCCAGACCCCTGGCAGGACATCCTCGATCCGGGCGAGACGATCCTGTGGCAGGGTCGCCCCGACCCGCGCCCGCATTGGGCCGCCCTGTCGCTGCACCGCGCCGCCAGCGGGCTGGTCGTCACCCTGATCGCCCTGTTCTGGATCGGGGTCGCCAGCCGCATCACCTCGGACGGTGATTTTCCCGCGCCGTTCCACCTGTTTCCGCTGTTCGGCCTGCCGTTTCTGGCCGTCGGCCTGTACCAGCTTGCAGGCCACGTGCTGTGGGAGGCGTATCGCCGCGCGCATACCTGGTACACCCTGTCCGACCGCCGCGCCTTCATCGCCACCGACCTGCCCCTGCGCGGCAAGACCCTGCGCAGCTATCCGATAACGTCCGACACCATCCTGACCTTTGACGATTCCGATCTGGCCTCGATCGGGTTCGCGTTCGAGCCTGTGCCGATGAAACGCACCACCCGGATGCGCGGCGTGGGGTTCGAACGCATCGCAGACGGGCGCACCGTCTATGCCCTGCTGCGGGGCGTGCAGGCCAGCGCCGCCCGCACCAGCCAAGGCGTACACCCGGAATGATCGCCCCCTTGCCCCTGCCGCCGCTTGGGTGTTTACCCTGACGCGCCACAAGGCCCGCGCTACAAAGGATGTGACCATGCCCGCCACGCTGTTCACCAATGCCCGCATCATCGACCCGCAGGCGGGCAGCGTCACCCATGGCGCGCTGCTGGTCGAAAACGGGATCATCACCGCACACGGGGCCGAACTGCCCGTGCCGAAAGGCGCGCAGGTTTTCGATTGCAACGGGCTGCACCTGGCCCCCGGCATCGTCGATATCGGCGTCAAGGTCTGCGAACCGGGCGAACGGCACAAGGAATCGTTTCGCTCGGCCGGGCTTGCAGCCGCCGCCGGTGGGGTGACCACCATGATCACCCGCCCCGACACCACGCCCGCCATCGACACGCCCGAAACGCTGGAATTTGCCGCGCGCCGCGCCGCACAGGCCGCCCCCGTGCGCGTGCTGCCCATGGCCGCGCTGACCAAGGGCCGCGCGGGTCGTGAGATGACCGAGATCGGATTCCTGCTGGATGCCGGGGCCGTCGCCTTTACCGATTGCGACCATGTCACCACCGACACCAAGGTTCTCAGCCGCGCGCTGACCTATGCCCGCAGCCTTGGTGCGCTGGTCCTGCTGCACCCGCAAGATCCCGGCCTGTCGCAGGGGGCCGCCGCCACCTCGGGCAAGTTCGCCTCGCTGCGCGGGCTGCCCGCCGTCAGCCCGATGGCCGAGCGTATGGGGATCGACCGCGACATCGCCCTGATCGAGATGACGGGCGCAGCCGTGCATTTCGACCAGATCACCACCGCCCGTGCCCTGCCCGCGCTGGAGCGCGCCAAGCGCAACGGGCTGAACGTGACCGCCGGCACCTCGATCCATCACCTGACGCTGAACGAACTCGACGTCGCCGACTATCGCACCTTCTACAAGGTCAAGCCGCCCCTGCGATCGGAGGATGACAGGCTGGCCACGCTCGACGCCCTGCGTCACGGGCTGATCGACATCATCAGCTCGATGCACACCCCGCAGGACGAGGAGTCCAAACGCCTGCCGTTCGAGGAGGCCGCCAGCGGCGCGGTCGCCCTGCAAACCCTGCTGCCCGCGGCGCTGCGCCTGTTTCATTCCGGCGACCTGACCCTGCCGCAGCTGTTCCGCGCCATGGCCCAGAACCCCGCCGATCGTCTGGGCCTGCCGCAGGGGCGTCTGACCCCCGGTGCCCCCGCCGACCTGATCGTGTTTGACGCGGGCGCGCCTTTCGTGCTGGATCGCTTCACCCTGCTGTCGAAATCGAAAAACACGCCCTTTGACGGCGCGCGCCTTCAGGGCAAACTGCGCGCCACCTACGTCGCGGGCGAATTGGTGCATGGAGGCCTCGATGCCCGCGCTTGAAACCGCCCAATCGCTGCTGATCCTGTGGGCCGTGATCGGCTATCTTCTGGGGTCCATCCCCTTTGGAATGGTGCTGGCCAAGGTCATGGGCCTTGGCAACCTGCGCGAGATCGGATCGGGCAACATCGGGGCCACCAACGTGCTGCGCACCGGCAACAAGGCCGCCGCCGCGCTGACGCTGATCCTCGACGGAGCCAAGGGTGCGGTGGCCGTGCTGCTGGCCCGCGCGCTGGCAGGCGAGGATGCGGCGCAACTGGCCGGGCTGGCGGCCTTCATCGGCCATATCCACCCGGTCTGGCTGCGATTTCGCGGCGGCAAGGGCGTGGCGACCTTTCTTGGCGTGATACTGGCGCTGGCCTGGCCCGTGGGTCTGGCGCTCTGCGCCACATGGCTGGTCACCGCCGCCTTGGCGCGCATCTCGTCCATGGCCGCGCTGGTGGCGGCGGCAACATCGACGATCTGGATGGTGCTGCTGGGCCATGGCCAGCTCTTTGCGCTGGGCGTGGCACTGACCTTGCTGGTGTTCTGGACCCACCGCACCAACATCTCGCGCCTGCGCGCCGGGACCGAGCCGAAGATCGGTCAGAAATAGTCGGGCGTCGCGCAGGCAGCGCGCGCCCGGTTAACCCAAATCCGCCGCCAAATCCGGGCAAACCGCCTGTGCATGCAATGTGCATGGGCAGTGCATGGCCGGTGCATCGGCATTTTTCTGTCAAATCAAGGCGTTAACCCTGTTTCGCGTCACTCGCCCAGCGCAACCCCCTCGCGCCGCGGATCAGCCCCACCGCGCAGCCCCTCGGGCCCGATGGAAATGGCATGGATACCCGAGTTCAGATCGCTGATATTGACCTCATATCCCATCGCCTCCAACGGTCCGGCCAGTTCCGCTGCACTGGTGCCTTCTTCCAGATCATAGGTGCCAAAGCGGTTCACCAGATGCGGCAACGCCACCGCCTGCTGCACGTCCAACCCCCAGTCGACAAAGGCAATTATCGTCTTGGCAACATAGCCGATGATGCGGCTGCCACCGGGGCTGCCCACCACCAGAACCGGCGTTCCATCGCGCAGAACGATGGTCGGCGCCATCGATGACCGGGGCCGCTTTCCCGGGGCCACCGCATTGGCCACGGGACGACCGTCAACATGGCTGCGGAAGGAAAAGTCCGTCAATTCGTTGTTCAGCAGAAACCCCCGCACCATCACCCGGCTGCCAAAGCCGTTCTCGATCGTCGTGGTCATGCTCAACGCATTGCCATACTTGTCAAAAATCGAGATATGCGAGGTCGAGGGCCGCGCCATATCCAGCCCCGGCGCATAGTCCCGGGCATGGTCGAATTCCGGCTGTCCCGGGGCTACCTCGGGCAGCGCGTCGTCACCATCCAACAAGGCCGCGCGCTGATCCAGATAATCCTTCGAGATCAGCCCCTTGACCGGCACCGGCACGAAATCGCTGTCGGCCATGTACAGCCCCCGGTCGGCAAAGGCCAAGCGGCTGGCATCCCCGATCAGCCGCCACGCCTCGGCACTCTCAGGCCCCGGCATATCGTGCCGGTCCAGCATCCCCAGGATCTGCCCCACGGTAAGCGCCCCCGAGCTTGGCGGCCCCATCCCGCAGACATCCGCACCACGGTAGTCCACACAGACGGCCGGGCGCTCGCGCACCTCGTAGTTGCTCAGATCCAGCGCCGACAAGACACCGGGATTGTCCGCCTCGCGCACCGCGCGCACGATATCCGCCGCGATCTCGCCGGTATAGATCGCCTGCGATCCGTCCACCGCCATACGCCGCAAAACCTCTGCATACTCAGGGTTTTGCAGCAACGATCCCTCGGCCAAAGGCGCGCCACCCTGCAGGAAATAGGCCGCCGTCACCGGGTGACTGGACAGCCGTTCGGCATCGCGTGCCACGGCCCCCGCCAAGCGCGGCGAGACGGCAAACCCCTCTTCGGCCAACCCGATCGCATTGTCGAACAAACCAGCCCAATTGGCCCGTCCCCAACGCCTGTGCGCGGCCTCCATCAACGCCGGCGTGCCCGGCACCCCCACCGACCGGCCGCCCACGACCGCCTCGAAAAACCCCAGGGGCGCGCCAGTCTCATCCTGAAACAGGCGCGGCGTGGCGGCCAAGGGTGCGGTTTCGCGCCCGTCCAGCGTCGTCACCTCGCCGCTCAGGGCGTCGTACCACACCAGAAACGCGCCGCCGCCCAGACCCGAGCTTTGCGGCTCCACCAGCCCCAGCACCGCCTGAACCGCCACCATCGCATCCGCAGCCGTGCCACCATCGCGCAACACCCTGGCCCCGGCATCGACCGCCAGCGGATTGGCCGCCGCGATCATCCAGTCCCGCGCCGCGACCGGCACACCTGCCGCCTTGGCCTGCTGCGCCGCCGCCACCGCATCGGAAGTCACCACCGCACCGGCCCCCCGACCCTCGGGCGCCACCGTATCGGCCGCCTCCTGCGCCAACGCGACCGAAACCATGACACTCAAGCCAAGGGAAAAAACGAACTGCCGCATGGAAATCTCCCTGATCTTCATCTTGCCCCTAAACTCCCGCCGGAGGCATCTGACACCAGCATCCAACGCCACTGCCTGATAACGGCACGACAGGCCCGCACCACGCACCCGCCGCACCAGCGGCATCGCCCTTTGAGGGCGCAAGGGTGGGCGGGTGGGCGCCCGAAAAGGGCGATCCCACGCCGGAAATCACAGCATCGACGGCACCACCTGGTCGGGCGGGCGGTGGCCATCGGCAAAGGTCTTGATGTTGATCAGCACCTTCTCGCCCATCTCCAGCCGCCCCTCGCGCGTGGCGCTGCCCATATGCGGCAGCAGCACCACGTTGGGCAGTTCGCGCAGGCGCGGGTTCACGTCATGGCCGTGTTCGTACACATCCAGCCCCGCGCCCGCGATCTCGCCCGCGCGCAGCATCCGGGTCAGGGCGTTCTCGTCGATCACCTCGCCCCGGCTGGTGTTCACGATCACCGCTTCGGGTTTCAGCAACCGCAACCGCCGCGCATTCATCAGATGAAACGTCGAGGGCGTGTGCGGGCAGTTGATGCTGATCACATCCATCCGCGCCACCATCTGGTCCAGACTGTCCCAGTATGTCGCCTCGTGCTGCTCCTCTACGTCGGGGCGCAACCGCTTGCGGTTGTGATAGTGGATCTGCATGCCAAAGGACCGTGCCCGCCGCGCCACCGCCTGCCCGATCCGGCCCATGCCAAGGATGCCCAGTCGCTTGCCGCCCACGCGCCCGCCCAGCAGCGCGGTGGGCGACCAGCCCTGCCAGCCGCCGGTCTGCATCAGCGCCAGACCTTCGGGAATCCGCCGTGTCACTGCCAGGATCAGCGCCATGGTCATGTCTGCGGTATCGTCTGTCAGCACCCCGGGCGTGTTCGACACAAGGATGCCCCGCTGCCGCGCGGTCGACACGTCGATATGATCGAAGCCCGCGCCGTAATTCGCGATCAGTTTCAGCCGCGCCCCCGCCTGTCCCAGCATGCCCGCATCGATATGGTCGCCGATGGTCGGCACCAGGATATCGGTGTCCTTCATCGCGGCAATCAGGTCGTCCCGGGTCATCGGTGTGTCGTCGTCGCGCAGACGGACGTTGAACAGTTCCATCAACCGCGTTTCCACCGCTTCGGGCAGGCGTCGCGTCACGACAACACTCAGACGTTCAGATGGCATGGCAGTCCTCCCCAGGCTTTCCAACTTGCGCAGTTGGTGGCAGAGTGGCCGATGAACAGCCGGGGCACAAGAACCCGGAATGAAAAACATCGGGCGCACGGGATCAGGCACCATGACCACGCATATCGGGCGGATTTTACTGTGCTTTCTCCTGCTCGCCACTGGCGTGGCCCAGGCGCAGGAACGCGGCCCCGAAACCAACCTGCCGATCCCGCGCTATGTCTCAATCCGCTCGGGCGAGGCGAACGTGCGGCGCGGCCCGTCGCTGACCCATCGCATCGACTGGGTGTTCACGCAAAAGGACATGCCGGTCGAGATCACCGCCGAACACGGGCACTGGCGCCGCATCCGCGACCGAGAGGGCGCGGGCGGCTGGGTGCATTACGCCTTGTTGTCGGGGGTGCGGACGGTGATCGTGGACAGCGACATGCTGCCGATCCATTCCCGCCCCGACCCCGGCAGCCCGGTCGTCGCCCAGCTGGAACTGGGCGTGATCGCGCGGCTGGGCGATTGCGGGCCGGACTGGTGCCGCCTCAACGTGGCAGGCTACCGGGGGTGGGCGCCCAAGTCGGCGCTATGGGGCGTCGCCCCGGACGAGATCCTGGAGTGAACGCTATTTCGTCAGGATCAGCTTGCCTGCACGGGTGATGCGCAGCGTGTAGATCTGGTCACCCAGCCGGATGAGGGCCAGATGACCGCCTGCCGTCAAAGCCTGCGCGTCATAGACCGGCGTTTCGGCCGCGCTGCTTTGCTCGAATGTCTGGCGCGGTATCATAGCCGTCCCTCCTGCCGCTCGAGCCGGTCCAGCAGCGCCTCGAGCGTCGGCATGTCGGGCAGCATGCTGTCGGCCAGCAGGCGATAGATCTCGGAACGGTCGGCACTGTGGCCCGCCCGTATGTCCGGGCGCGGAGTGGAATGCAGTCGGGTCATGCGCAAAAATCCTGTTGTCGCGTTTTTTCTGCGGTATCGGCTGGCCCGGAGCGTTGGGGTGGCTGAAAATATATATGACTATTTTTGTCGGATATGGCAAGCCCGGAAAAATGCCATGCAATAACGATGGGAAACCCGACCGTTCTGGCCTAGTACTACAGTTGCGCATTATGGCGAGTCTTTCGATGTGCGATGGCGGCAGCGACTTGATGCTCGCGTCGCCACCGCGA
>NZ_JBHUDD010000052.1:0-122311 GCF_042677865.1 Lacimonas salitolerans
CAAGACAGACAGCAGTTTCTCAGCCTTCATAGCCCTCGCAGCGACCGTTATTCGCCTCAGATGAACGTCAACAGGCCCTAATCCAAGGCTTGATGTCAGGTGCAGATGAGTTGCCGCAAATTAATTCGCGCTGTAACTCGAAGGCTTTCCCAACATGCCCTTCTCCGACTTTCCATGTTCTGTGAGCACCCAGCGCATCGGAAGGACGCGATCGGTAACAGGCGATGCATTCGAGGTGATTTGTTTCGGAAGATAGCTCGTAGATCGAAATATTGCAGTATTCATCTGCAATTCGGAACAGCGTGAATTTATAGTCAGCAAGTATCTCCACCACCGCATTGAAGAACACCTTTTTCTTCTCATGGCCGAGATCTGACGTGGTTAGGGCCTGATCCAGCAGCTCTGCAAGAAGCTTTGTAACCGATTGCCAAGAAAGAAGAATTTCTTCACGTCGCTCTAAATAAAGAATGTGGTCCGACTGCTCGTCGACCAATGTTTCCTTGGCATATAAATCCAGTACAAGTGACGCGCTATCTTTCTCGAAAAACAGCAGAATCAAACCGGTGGCGATTATCGCGCCAACTCCACACCAAAATATAAACGACGCCCAATCTTGATGCCACACTGTTTGCGAAGTCATCCAAGCCTGGCCAACGGCTATCGCCACCACGCCGAAAGCGCTGGTTATCAACCTTGCGGCCTTCAACACTCTGGCTAGTGGGCGGATGTACTCCAGGAGGTGATCTGAGGAAGACTGACCCAAGTTTGCCCCTTTTACGCCATTCAGTTCAACGCGGCTGTCCACTGGCAGGCAGGGCACGGCACACGTGATAATGAGAGAAAACGTCGACTGTTTCAATGCGCTAGCTACGCCCTGTTTCGAAGTTGCGCGAACCACCACGCCGCCTGCGGGCGTCTCTGTTCGCACTGAGAGCGGACGAACCTGCTTCAACTGCGGCGCAGTTAGATTTCAGCAACACGTTGAAAGTACGATACTTTTTGAAACCGTCTCGATTTTGATGAAGGGCGGATGGAAAGAGACGCGGGGCGTTCAGAGACCGACTTCGACCGAAACGCCAGTCTCTGAAAGTCGGACGGCCTCGCTAAACCCCTTTGACACCAAAAGAAAAAAGGCCCTGTCAGGGGCCTCGTCTCGGGTTCGCGATATGCAAGTGGCGGAGACGATGGGATTCGAACCCACGAGACCCTTCCGGGCCTACTCCCTTAGCAGGGGAGCGCCTTCGACCACTCGGCCACGTCTCCACTGACGCGTATAACCAAGCAAACATAGTGATTACAAGGCAAAACTGGCCTCCCACCCAAAAAGCTTCCAGGTCTCGAAATTCAGCTGAAATGGCACTGGGAGGCACCGGGTGGCGTGGCAAGGTCCGCTGAATGTCTTGTGAGGGCCGGTCACGATGAGGTGCGTCTCGCTGCACATGCGAAGAGGATTTGAAGCGCCGCGGTCGAAGTGGGCTCGGACCGGTCGTTCGAGGACTGTCAGGGCGATTGTCGCCAGGCTGCAACACGAAATGCAAAGGGCTGGCCTGTTGGCGGGTCTATTGCTTGTCGCTTTTGTGCCCTTCTCTTCTCTTTCCCAGTTTGCCTGCCGGCGCGGTCGCATGCCAAGACCGCGCCGACAGGCGGGACCGCAGTTGTTTCGTGACCAATGGTTTCCATTTCGAATTTCACTCCGATTCGGCTCGTCGGACACGCTTCCCGGCTCCTCAGCGGCCTCAAGCAATCACGAATTGTTTCAAACCTTGCGGCGATGCCCGGTCCGAGACGGGAAGCGCTGCCGTGAAAAAGGGGTAGATTCAGACCCTGCTTTCGCCAGTTTTTCAAAGAATCCGAGAGGGACGGAACGGCGCGAACTGCCTATAAAAGCCGAATTTTTCCAGTCCCTCGTCCCGTCGATACTCGTCTTCGGAAAACGCGTCTCGGATACCTTCAGAACACGCCAAGTTGCCAAGGCCCGATGCAGTATCGGCGACACACGGGACGGACGTCTCCAGAACCATCTGAGAGAGAGCGGTTCGGGTCGTCGCCTACGCGAACACTCCAGACCCACCGAACATTTTCCCCACATCCGCGAAGCGGAAATTTTCGGCAGTGCATTGTCTCTTCTCATGGTGCCCGCTTCGTGTATCGAGGCGGACAAAAATTCGCTTGCATCAGAACCCTGTGACTTTCGGCGAATTATCCCGCAGGTCAGCAAGCGCCCGGCCACGCGACACCCGAGTTCCCGGTTCGGCAGGTATTTCCTCATTTTCCCTTTTGGTCGAAGCGAAAGGAAATTCGTTCATCGAACAGAACAGGTTGACCGACCTCCGAACCGAAATCCCACCCATGCGCCAATCGCTTTCGGCCGCGGTCCGCGGGGGCGGTTTTCCGGTATCGGTTCGCGGTGTCCGCCCGGTTTCAGCCGCCTTGGTCCAGCAACTCCCCCCAGTCCTTTGTCTGCGAGTATAACCGGGTCGCTCACCTGTGCCAGCACGTGTAGGGAAGCACCTCGATTCCCAGCCCGGCGTTGTTTCGAATTTTTCCGAAGGCGACGGCCAGCTGTCCCCCACAGTTTTTCCGGAAGACGTAACGCTGTCCGTTCGGCGCCGGAAAGGCAGGGCCGTCTTCAGGGATCGGACTGATGAGTTCCACGGCGCGAGACGGTAGCCTGACGAAACGGGCTCGTTAGACGGTCTTTTTTCCAGGCGGCCACCACTCCCTTGTGGCCGGATTCCAATGCTTTGCGTCGAGTCCCATCGTCTCGCCGGGCCCGGCACCGGTGCACAGCATGAAGGCGATTTTCCGTAGCATCTCGAAGTTCGGGTCGCGGAGGTCGGCAGCTTCAGGATCTGCGGCTGCTCCCAGGAGCCGCTCGGCTTCTTCTGGCGTCAGCCACCGCGTGCGCCGCGTGTCGGGCAGTCTTTCCCGGCGGTTCCCGGCCGCGAAATTCAGGACCGCCTTTATTGGAACCCGGAGCTGGCGCCGAACCGTCTCGGGCTTGGCAAGGGGATAGAGAGCACGTGCGGCGCGCGCGATGACAATCTCATCGATCTCGTTACACCGCGTATTCTTACCGAAGTGGCCGACGATCCTGGGAAGAAACCGAGCCTCCCCACCGCCTTCGATGTAGAGTTCCGACGCCTCTTCGAAGGTCGGAATTTTCCGCTTTGGCGCCGCAACGTCGACCGACCGCCAGGTCTCGGCGTAGATTTCTTTCGCCCGCGTCTGTGCCACCGCTTCGAGGCTTTTGTCATGTATCGGGAGGCGAGGCCTGATCCTTTTTTCCTCGACCCTGAAGTCGATGATCCAGGCGCCAGCGTCTTCTGACCAGATCGGTTCCCAAGGTTGTTTTTGCCGCAAGTTCAGTCTCCGTTCGCTTGTCTCGCAAGAAAGGTTGGCCGGAACGGTTCGAGGCGAGAAAATTCGCTGAACTTTTTTTTCGATGCACAGTGTTTTTTCGATGCGGTTTTTTCCGGTGCGCCCCCGTCTGGTGCACCGAAATTTCCGTCTCAGCTGGATGGAAAAAACGCGGTATCGCATTGGAGAAATTCCGTCGATTGCGCACGGTCTTTGGATACCGAGAGCATCGGCTTCGAAGTCTGGCGGGGCCGTTTTCATCCGATTGTGGCGCTCGGAAAAACAGGCTGATCTTGGACCAGATACCGCTGCCTTCTTCGCTCATCCATTTCCTTGCCTGAAAACGGTCGCTGCATTTTCCCACTTGCACGCTGCGTCGGTGAGGCCGCAACATACTGTCCGTAATACCTAATTGCCGCTACCTGTCGACGAATGCGCCGCCTCTTGGGCGGTACACGGGAGAGGTTTGGTCAGAAGGAGACGAGCATGAACAGGCAGCCTGTCAGCAGGGAGCCGACTGGGGCGAATGCGAAGGGGCCGGGCTCCACTCGCCCTTCGGAGTCTTCACTGAGTAATCGTGAGACGCCCTTTGGTCCCGATACCTTCGAGGCTCCGCTCGATCGGGTGCAAGCCGCGCGCGCGCTGGGCATCTGCGTCAGCAAACTCTGGCAGATAAGGCAGAGATACAAGGACCAGTTCGAAGTCTGCGAGAAGCGCGGCCGAAAGCCGGTTTTTTACGAGAAACATATCATCGACCTGAGGAAAGCACTCAGATGGGAAAACTCGAACACTTCGAAGATGGGACGCGGCCCCCGTGCTGGTATCCGTTCTGGAATGGGCGGTCCTGGTGCTATGATTTCCGCGTCGAGGGTATCCGGTATCGGGCGTCGACCGGGGTCCGCGATCCGGAGGCGATTGAAATAGCCATCACGGTCGCGAAGGGCGTTCACGATGCAGCTTGGGCGCGGGCGCTGTCACCGTATCCCACCTTCCAGGAAGCGGGCGACCTCTATGTCGGCCGCTTCGGGAAGCATGCGAAGGAGGTGGAGGAGCTCATCGAGTATTTCGGGCCGGACATCCGGGTCGACGAGATCATGCCGTTCATGATTGATCAGGCCATGGTCGATTTGAGTCGGCCCACATGGCACACTGATCAGACGGCGCGCCGGCAGGTGTTTATGCCGACGAACGCGGTGATCAACTTCGCCCTCGGCAAACGGCCGCGGCAATGGGCACACTCGGGGCGCGAGCCCGTGCTCGACCCGGAGGAGGCCGAGCGTCTGATCCGCGTGGCCCAGGAGCCGGCGAAGGCAAACCTGCGGGACCCGGAACGGCGGCTGCTGAAACTGATCGCCTTCGAGCTCGGCACCGGAGCTGCTCCCGGCGAGACGCATGTCATCCGGGCCGAGGACTGCAACTGGCCGACGAGGCAGGTTTGGGTTCGCGGCGTTCAGAAGGGAGCCCGCAAGACCAAATATCGGCGGCGCTGGGTGCATGTTCCGGATCGGTCCCTTGAACTCATGGACCCGCTGCCCGAGGATGGTCTCGTTTTCCTGACGCCGACCGGTCGGCCGATCATCACGGATGGAGAACACGGCACGCATCTCATCAAACAGTTCCACAAACTGTGCCATGCGGCCGGTCTGCGCGACGCCGAGGAGATCGTTTTCTACACCCTGCGCCATACCTGGGCGACCTGGTTCAGCGCGCAGGTCGGCGACCTCGCCCTGCTGATCGAGCGGGGCGGATGGTCAGATGCCGAGATGGCGATGCACTACCGCAAGCAAGCCCCGGCAGATCTCGGCGAGCGGCTACTCGCGCATGGTTGGGACTTCCGCCCATGACGGGCAAGATTTGGGAATCCGGATTCAGGGAGAGAGAATAACCGATGAAAACCAAACATTTACGTAAAGAGGGGGCGGCCTTAGCAGGGGAGCGCCTTCGACCACTCGGCCACGTCTCCGCTGACGGGCGTACCCATGGTATCCGGCGGGGACAAGCGGAAATTTTGCGGGGGCGCGCCCATCCTTCGGACGCAGCTTGTGGCAAAACCACCGCGAATTGCGCGGTGCGCCGCAGAATGGCGGCGGCCTCAATGGACAGGCCGGGACAATTGACCTACTCATGGCGGGACTGAAACTGACCGGACCGCAAAGATCATGGCATTTCCCTTTGACCCATTGCTTCGCCAACCGGACCGGACCCTTTGGTTTGGTGGCGCAACAGTCCTTGGACTGCTGGCTGCATCCGGCGCATGGGCGCAGGATGACGGCGGCTTGCGGCCCACCTATGGTCTTTTCGGCACGCCGTCGCTGATCGACATGCCCACCGCCGAAAGTGCGCCCGATGCGGAACTGGCGGCCACGGTGTCGCATTTTGCGGGCACCACCCGCACCACCTTGAGCTTTCAGATCACCCCGCGGCTGAGCGGCAGTTTTCGCTATACAGCCATCGACGGGCTTTTGGTGCCCTCCTACAACGTGGATTCCAACTATAACCCACTGGTCCCGTTGCCCGCGGGTGTAAATCCCGACACGTATTATGACCGCAGCTTCGATCTGCGCTATCGCGTGCTGGACGAAGGCCGCTATCGGCCCGCAGTCGCCATCGGTCTGCAGGATTTCATCGGTACCGGGCTTTACAGCGGCGAATACGTTGTGGCGACCAAATCCTTGACGCCGCGCCTCAAGGTTACCGCCGGTCTGGGCTGGGGACGGCTTGGCAGTTACGGTGCCATCGGCACTTTGGGCAACCGCCCTCAGAACGTCATCGGCGAGGGCGGCGTGCCAACGTTCGACCGCTGGTTCCGGGGCGACGTGGCTCCCTTTGGCGGCATCGCCTGGGCGGCGACGGATCGGTTGACCCTGAAGGCGGAGTATTCGTCGGATGCCTATACCGAAGAGGTCCGCAGCGGCGTGTTGTCTCGCGACTCGTCTTGGAATTTCGGCGTCGACTACATGATCTCGCGCAACCTGCAACTGTCGGTCTATTCGCTCTACGGGGATGAGGTCGGGGCATCGCTGACACTTTTGAACAACTTGCGCCAATCATCGGTGCCGGGCGGCGCGGAAACCGCGCCCGTGCCGGTGCGTCCACGCGCAGCAGCCGATATTCGCGATCTTGGCTGGACGACGGACGCAGAGGCACAGCCCGACATTCGCAACCGCCTGAAGGCGGGGCTTGAATCCGCCGGGCTGACCTATGAGGGCCTTGTGCTGGAGGCCAACAGCGCGACCCTGCGCCTGGTCAACACACGGTATAATGCCGAACCGCAGGCTCTTGGCCGCGCGGCAAGGGTGATGTCGCGTGTCCTGCCCGGCTCGATCGAGACGTTTCGCATCGTGCCGATGGTCAATGGCATGGCAACAAGCGCGGTAACCTTCCGCCGCAGCGATCTGGAACAACTGGAAAACGCACCTGCAGATGCCTTGCTGGCCCGCACCGATATCAGGGATGGCTATCGCCTTGCCCCACCCTCCGAATCCGGTGTGTATCCGCAATTCGTCTGGTCGCTGGGGCCGTACTATCAACTGTCGCTTTTCGATCCCGACAAGCCATTTCGTGCCGATGTCGGGGCGCGACTGCAAGCCACCTACAAGCTGAGTCCGAATATCGAACTCTCCGGGTCACTTACCAAGAAACTGGCGGGGAATCTGGACACCGTCACGCGCCAGATCCCGTCTGCCCTGCCGCGCGTGCGCACGGATTATGCCGAATACTCCAGACAGGGCGATCCCGCGCTGGAACACCTGACAGTCAGCGGCTTTGGTCGGCCCGGTCCCGATCTCTACAGCCGTCTGAGCGTTGGGTACCTGGAGGAAATGTATGCCGGTGTCTCGGGTGAGTTGCTGTGGAAACCCGTCGACAGCCGTCTGGCCCTTGGCGCCGAGGTGAACTGGGTCAAGCAGCGTGATTTTGACCAGCGGTTCGGACTGCGCGATTATGAAATCGTGACTGGCCACGTCTCGGCGTATTACGATTTTGGCAATGGCTTCCACGGACAACTGGATGCTGGGCGGTATCTGGCGGGTGATCTGGGCGCGACAGTGGCGCTGGACCGCGAGTTTGCCAATGGCTGGAGCGTCGGGGCCTATGCCACCTTCACGGATGTCGACTTTGACGATTTCGGCGAAGGCTCGTTCGACAAGGGCATCCGCTTTACCGTACCGCTGCAGACACTGCTTGGTCAGCCGACACGGCGTAGCACCACGGTGGCGCTCCAGTCGCTGACGCGTGATGGCGGGGCAAGGCTGAAGGTCCGTGACCGGCTGTACCCTCGCGTTCGGGATTACCACCAGCCGGATCTGGCACGCGAATGGGGGCGCGTATGGCGATGACCATCAGGAAATCCGCGATGACGCGGCTCGGGACTGCACTGACCTGTCTTGCCCTTGTTGCGGGCTGCGGAAATGATCCGCAAAACCAGAACACCGGGCTGGACCTGATACAGGAACTCGTGGCCAACCTGTCCAGCGAGCCGCCTGCCCCTCCTTCGCCACAGATCATCTCACAAGCCCTGGCCGAGACCGAAGGACCGCTGGAACTGTTCCAGCGGGAAGACAACCAACGTTGGGGCCTTATGCTCAAGCTGGAAGAGAACCGCGGATATGAAACCTTCGGCACGGCGTTCCGTCAAACCGCGACGATGCGAAACGGCCTACTGACGGCAACGCGCGGTTTCGGCGGGGATCTGATGTCGGTCGACATCTCGGAGGTTGCGCCGTTGATCTCGGGCCGCAAACCCGGTCAGGGCACGCGGATCGTTCGGTTTCTGGGGGATGAGGACAAGACAACCGAGCTTCGTTTCCAGTGCAGCGTGACGGTCGGACAATCCGTGGCGGTCACATCCGGCGCGCTGGACGTGATGGCCCGTCAGGTGACAGAGACCTGTCAGGGCGACGGGCGGGAAATCACGAACAACTATCTGGTTGATTCCAATGGTCGCTCTGTCAGCGCAAAGCAGTGGGTCACACCGCTGAATGGCTATTTCCTGACTCAGACATTGCGGCAATAGCCCTGACCAGTGGTCTTTCGTCCCTGACCTTCAATTCAGCAATCAGACACGACAAAGGCGCGGATTTCCCCGCGCCTTTGGTATTTCATGTTCGGGTTCGACGCGATCAGGAACCGCCGGTCGTGCCCACGGAATCCGAGTCCGATGCTGCGACCGCAATGGTGAACACAACCACGGTTGCGGCTGCGATTGCGGTTGCGGTGCCCGGGGCGAGCAGGGCTGCCGAACCTTGGGTCGACACAAAGGGATCATCCGAAGTTTTCTGGTCAGCCATCGCCGGAGCGGCAGAAGCGAACGCCAGTGCGGCGGCGGCTGCGATCGTGAATTTTTTCATAATGTCTCTCCAACATTCAGAATTCTGACGCGGATCGTCCGAGTCTTGCCTCTTATAACCACAATACACCCGCGTTGAAAACAGTCCAGCACGACCCGGTGGGAAATCATCCAATAATTCGCCGGAAATCGTGGCAAATGCGCACTTTTTCGCCAGAAGTGCGCCCGATACTCTGCGGATCAGGTATTGAACAAAAAGTGCAGCACGTCACCGTCCTTGACGGTATAGGCCTTGCCCTCGGCGCGCATCTTGCCCGCCTCCTTCGCCCCCTGTTCGCCGTTGCAGGCCACGAAATCCTCATAGGCGATGGTTTCGGCGCGGATGAATCCCTTTTCGAAATCGCCGTGGATCACGCCCGCCGCCTGCGGGGCCTGGGTGCCGTGACGGATGGTCCAGGCGCGGGCTTCTTTCGGGCCGACGGTGAAATAGGTTTCCAGATGCAGCAGTTCGTACCCCGCACGGATCAGCCGATCCAGCCCCGGTTCTTCCAGCCCCATTTCCGTCAGGAACATCTGCGCCTCGTCATCGTCAAGCTGGCTGATCTCTTCCTCGATCCGGGCCGAGATGATGACATGGCTGTTGCCCTGCGCGGCCGCCATGTCGGCCACCGCTGCGGAATATGCATTTCCGTTCGCGGCATCCTCTTCCGATACATTGCAGACATAGAGCACCGGCTTGGTCGTCAGAAGCTGCAGCATTTTCCACGCCTTGGCGTCATCCGCCGATACCTCGACCACGCGGGCGGGCTGGCCGTTCTCCAGCACCTCCTGCGCCTGCGCCAGCAGCCTGTCTTGCTGCTGCGCCTCCTTGTCGTTGCCCTTGAGCTTGCGTTGCAGGTTGGCGCGGCGCTTTTCGATGCTTTCCAGATCCGACAGCATCAGCTCGGTCTCGATCGTGTCGGCATCGGCCACCGGATCGACCCGGCCATCGACATGGGTGATGTCATCATCCTCGAAACAGCGCAGCACATGGGCGATGGCATCGCATTCGCGGATGTTGGCCAGAAACTGGTTGCCCAGCCCCTCGCCCTTGCTGGCGCCCTTCACCAGACCGGCGATATCGACGAAGGTCATACGCGTCGGGATGATCTGCTTGCTGCCCGCGATTGCGGCGAGCTTGTCCAGCCGCGCGTCGGGCACGTTGACCTCGCCCACGTTCGGCTCGATCGTGCAGAACGGGAAATTCGCCGCCTGCGCCGCTGCCGTGCGCGTCAGCGCGTTGAAAAGGGTGGACTTGCCCACGTTGGGCAAACCCACGATTCCCATCTTGAAACCCATTGCGGCCTCCGTGATCCAGTGTTGCGGCGTGTCTAGTGCGCGCATGGCACAGGCGCAAGGCGACACCGCCCGCAGCCGCAACAGGCATTGATTTTCCCGCCGCCACGCGGCACACCGGCCCGGACCACAGTAAAGGACCACCGATGACCCGGATCGACGACAGGTTTGCCAGGCTGCGCGCCGAAAGGCGCAAGGCGTTCGTGGCCTATATCATGGCGGGCGACCCGGATTTTGACCGCTCGCTGGCGGTGATGAAGGGACTGCCCGATGCCGGCGTGGACGTGATCGAACTGGGCATGCCCTTCACCGATCCGATGGCCGATGGTCCGACGATCCAGCTGGCCGGTCAGCGCGCGTTGGCAGGCGGCCAGACCCTGCAACGGACGCTGGACATGGTGGCCGAATTCCGCAAGCAGGATACCGAGACGCCCATCGTGATGATGGGCTATTACAACCCGATCTATTCGCGCGGGGTCGAGACCTTTCTGACCGATGCCAAGGCCGCCGGCGTGGACGGGCTCATCGTCGTCGATCTCCCCCCGGAAGAGGATGACGAGCTGTGCATCCCCGCCGGTCGTGCAGATGTCAATTTCATCCGGCTGGCGACGCCCACGACCGACAACAAGCGCCTGCCCAAGGTGCTCGAGAACACCAGCGGCTTTGTCTACTACGTTTCGATCACCGGGATCACAGGGGCTGCCGCCGCGCAGGCCGGCGATGTCGCGCCCGAGGTGACGCGGATCAAGTCGCAGACCGACCTGCCGGTGATCGTGGGCTTCGGCATCACCACGCCCGATGCGGCCCAGGCCATTGCAGGCGTCGCCGACGGCTGCGTCGTCGGCTCGGCCATCGTGGCAGAGATCGCCAGCGGCAAGCCGGTGGATCAGGTGCTGGATTTCGTTCGCGGGCTGGCCGACGGGGCACACCGGGCGTGACGCTCAAGTGCCGGGCGTCTGCCCGGCACCCAACCCGGGTTACCCGCTCAGCCCGGCGCCCTCATCCACGCCCAGCATGATGTTGAGGTTCTGCACCGCAGCCCCTGACGCACCCTTGCCAAGGTTGTCGAGCACCGCCAGCAGGACTGCGCGGGTGCCATCCTCGGACGGGAAAACCGCCAGCTCCATCCGGTTGGTGCCATTCAGGCGCTGCGGATCGACGCGCGGGCCGATGTCGACCGGCTCGACCACCTGCACAAATCGCTGGCCGGCGTAATGCGCCTGCAAACAGGCCGTCAGATCGGCCGGAGTCTGGCCATCGGGCAGGTGCAGCGGGATCTGCACGACCATGCCCTGCGCGTATTTCCCGACTGACGGCACAAACACCGGCGCGCGGTTCAGGCCCGCGCTGCGCACGATCTCGGGGATGTGCTTGTGCTTGTGCTCCAGCCCGTAGACGAAATGATCCGGCGCAGTGCCGCCCTCGAACTCCGCGATCAGGGCCTTGCCGCCGCCGGTATAGCCAGACACCGCGTTGATGGTCACAGGCGCATCGGCCTCCAGCAACCCCGCCACGATCAGCGGATGCAGCAGCGCAATCGCGCCGGTGGAATAGCAGCCGGGGTTCGACACGTGCTGCGCAGCGGCGATCCGGGCACGCTGGCCCGCGTCGATCTCGGCAAAGCCGAACACCCAGTCGGGGTTCACCCGATGCGCGGTCGAGGCGTCGATGATCCGCGTGCCGTGCGGCTTGGCCATTTGCACGGCGGCGCGCGCGGCATCGTCGGGCAGGCACAGGATCGCCACGTCGGCCTTGGCATAGGCCTCGGCGCGGGCGGTGTCATCCTTGCGGCGGTCGTCGGGCAGTTGCACCAGCGTGATGTCACCGCGTGCGATCAGGCGCTCGCGGATCTGCAGACCCGTTGTGCCTGCTTCGCCATCGATGAACACGTTCCACGCCATTGCGGCCTCCCTTGACCTTGTCAAAACTGGCCTTGGCATACGCGGCAACCGACGTCCGCGCAAGTCGTGGCGGCAATCCCTCAGGTTTCCGGCGCGCGCTTCAGGATGTGGGTGGCGGTGTAGCGCATTACGACGGTATCCGACTGGTTGATCACGTCATAGGCAATCTCGGTCCGGCCCCGGTCGGGGCGGCTGCTGGACGGGGCGCTGGCCACCACACGTGCATGAACGCGCAGGGTGTCGCCCGGGCGCACCGGAGCCAACCATTGCACGTCACGCATGCCCGGCGATCCCATCGAGGCCTCGTTCCACACCCCGGCCTCAAGCGTCAGTTGAAACGCGGTCAGCAGGGTGTGAAACCCGCTGGCGATGATCCCGCCATAGATCGACTGCGCCGCAGCACCCGCGTCGATGTGAAAGGGCTGTGCGTCGTATTCTCGGGCAAAGGCGATGATCGCCTCTTCGCTCAGGGTGCGCGTCCCGGTGTCGAACGTGTAGCCCACGGTCAGATCGTCGAAATACATGGCACCCTCTCGTTTGTCTGCAACATTAGTCTGTCGTTTCCCGCGGCGCATCGTGCAAGTCGGCATCGCGCGCGGCATCCAGATACTGGCGCAACGCCGTCAGATCCGGCAAGACCCGCTGCGCCAGATCGGGCAGATCGCGGCCGATGCGCTGCAACTCGGGGGTCAGCGCCGCGATCGCCTGCGCGCGAAAGGCGCGGCCTTCATCGGTCAGCCAGACCTGTTTTGACCTTTTGTCGCGCGGATTGGGGCGCAGATCGACCCAGCCGCGCTTTTCCAGCCCCGACAGCGTGTGGGTCATCGTTGTCTTGGGCACCTGAAAGGCCTGCGCCAGTTGCAGCGGCGTGGCCCCGTCACGCACCCGGGTCAGGTGGTTCAGCACCGCGAAATGCGACACGAGCACGCCCTTAGGCAACCGCGCCTCGAACAGCGCGGTGGCCAGTTGGTTGATGATGCCGATCTCGTTCAACAGTACAAAAACCGGCGGTGGATCACCCGGTTGGGTCAATCAGCCTGTCCTCCAGCGGCCAGCGCGGGCTTTGCGGCACGGCCCGGCCATACCCGGCACGGGCGAACATTTGCACGGTTCCGCCATCGGGGGCCAGCCTTTGATGGATCTCGGCATAGTGCCCGGCCATTTCGGGATACTCCTGCAAGGCCTGGCTGAGCGGTTGCAAGCCCAGCCCCTGCGCCGTCGCGGCAAGGTTCAGGCGCAGCCAGTCGCGGCCCGCCGCGATCTGGTCGGCGCGGGTGTTGGTGCGGGTCACCTGCCAGATATGGGCCATGGCCGTGTCGGTGTTTTCCAGAACCGCCGCCAATCCTTGCTGATAGCTCATGCTGGAGCTGTCCAGCGCCACGTCGCGGTTGAACAAGCCCATCAGGTGCAGCGCCTCGAACATGGGACCGGCAAAGTCGATCCCGTCGGGCTGGGCATCGACCTCGCGCCGGCCGATGCGGAACAGATCGACGCTTTCGCGATAGGTATGGGGGGTTTCGATCTCGATCCGCAGGGCATCGTGGCTGAGGCGGCGCAGCTCGGCCACCTGTGCGGGATCGGCGGTGTGCCCCACCATGCTGCCCGCTTGCGCCGCAGCGGCGACCTGTTCCAGCGTGCTCGCTGCCACCGGGCGGGCCATGTCGAACGGGTCTTTCAGCGTGCGGCGGTGCGGCACCTGCGCGAACAGCGGATCAGGCGCCGCATCCGTGGGGCGAAAGGTGCAATGCGCCACAGGCCGGGCATCCAGCGCCTGCGCGTCGCCACCTTCGGGGAACGGGTCGATATCGACCGTCAGCCCCCGTTCCAGCGCGACCATGCGCATCACCTCAAGAAAACAGCCCAGCCCAATGGTGATCTGGCGGCTGTAGGGGTCGGTATGGGGCAGCAGGCGGTCACGATCCACATGCAGGATCACCTGATCCTCGGCCACCAGTTCCACCAACCAAGGCTGACGGTTGTGCGGGTTGGGCGCAAGGATCGCATAGCTGAGCGCGAACAGGCGCGGATCATCATAGCCACCCGCCTGTGCCCAGGGGACAAGGGCAGATTGAAGTGGTCGGGTAATGTGCCAGCCGGTCGCGGCGGCAGCGGCGGTGATGACGCCCCCACCCAGCAGGGCAAGGGTCTGACGGCGGGACAGGGGCATGGCACTCTCCACTTATGTACGATATCGTATCATATAGTTCGATTTCGAACTGATTGCAAGCCCTCGTGCCCTCAGGTTTTGCCGATTGCAAAAAAATGTCAGATTGGTAAGCATTTCTCACCAAAACCCGGGGAGTGCTCATGACCGTCATCACCTGCATCGACGACCTGAAACGCATCCATCGCAGGCGCACCCCGCGTATGTTCTATGATTACTGCGAAAGCGGCAGCTGGACCGAGCAGACGTTCCGCGAGAACACATCGGATTTCGACCAGATCCGCCTGAGACAGCGTGTGGCAGTGGACATGTCGGGGCGGTCCACGGCCAGCCAGATGATCGGGCAGGATGTGGCGATGCCGGTGGCGCTTGCCCCGGTCGGGCTGACGGGCATGCAGCACGCCGATGGCGAGATCAAGGCCGCCCGCGCTGCCGAGAAATTCGGCGTCCCCTTCACCCTGTCCACCATGTCGATCAACTCGATCGAAGATGTGGCCAAGGCCACGCGCGCGCCCTTCTGGTTTCAGCTTTACACGATGAAGGATCAGGGGTTTGTGTCGTCGCTGATCCAGCGGGCCAGGGATGCCAAGTGTTCGGCGCTGGTGATCACTCTGGACTTGCAGATTCTGGGCCAGCGGCACAGGGATCTGAAAAACGGCCTGTCCGCCCCGCCCAAGATGACGCTGTCAACCATGGCCGATCTGGCAACGAAATGGCGCTGGGGCATTGAAATGCTCAGCGCCAAGCGCCGCCATTTCGGCAATATCGTGGGCCATGTGAAAGGCGTCAGCGACGCCGCCAATCTGGGGGCCTGGACGGCGGAACAGTTCGACCCGACGCTGGACTGGGACAAGATCGCGCGCATAAAGGACGAATGGGGCGGCAAGGTGATCCTGAAAGGCATCATGGAGCCCGAGGACGCAAAACTGGCCCTGCAGGTCGGGGCCGATGCCATCGTGGTGTCGAACCATGGCGGGCGGCAGCTGGATGGCGCGCTTAGTTCCATCCGCGCCCTGCCCGCGATCCTGGATGCCGTCGGCGACCAGACCGAGGTGCATATCGACAGCGGCATCCGCTCGGGTCAGGACGTGCTCAAGGCGATGGCGATGGGGGCCAAGGGCACCTATATCGGGCGCGCCTTTGTCTACGGGCTGGGCGCAATGGGCCAGCAGGGCGTGACAAAGGCGCTTGAGGTCATCCACAAGGAGCTGGACGTATCCATGGCCCTGTGCGGACGGCGGCGGATCGACGAGCTTGGCCGCGAAATCCTGAAGATCCCCGCCGATTTCGAGGGGCGTTGGGCCGATTAAAGCAGCGCCATCGCCCCGATATAGGCCGCGTAAAGCAGCATCAGCACCGCGCCCTCGGTCCGGGTGACGCGCCAGCCGGTGACCGCCACCACGACCAGCAGCGCGGTCGCGCCCAGCATGACCCAGATATCACGGGTCAGGATCTCGGGCGGGATCGGCACCGTGCGCACCAGCGCGGTGACGCCCAGTATGCCCAGCAGATTGAAGATGTTCGACCCGATCACGTTGCCAAAGGCCACCGCCCCCTGCCGGCGCAGCGCCGCCACGACCGATGTTGCCAGCTCGGGCAGCGATGTGCCCACGGCCACGACCGTCAGCCCGATCAGGCTGTCCGAGACCTGCCAGCCGCGTGCCAGTTCCACGGCCGATGACACCAGAAGCGATGCGCCCAGCACGGTCAGCACCAGCCCGCCCAGCGTGACTGCCACGGCCAACGGGGCCGCGCGGGGCCATTGCGGTGTGGCAAGGTCGGACTCGATGGCAGGGGCGGTGCGATCCGCCCGCCATGCAAAGACCAGATAGGCCGCCAGCGCCGCCAGCAACCCGGCCCCGATCAGCGGCGTCAGCGTGCCACCCAGCGCCAGCAGCGCCACCCCGATGGTGGACAGCGCCAGCACCGTGCCATCACGCAAGAATGTGTCCCGCGCCACGACGATAGGCGACAGCAGCGCGGCCAGCCCCAGGATCAGCAGGATATTGGCGATGTTCGACCCCACCACGTTGCCCACCGCGATGCCCGGTGCCCCGGCCAGCGCCGCCTGCACCGAGGTCAGCATTTCGGGGGCCGAGGTGCCGAACCCCACGATGGTCAGGCCGATCAGCAGCGGCGACAGGCCAAGCCGCTGCGCCAGCGACACGGCCCCGCGCACCAGCAGGTCACCGCCCAGCAGCAACAGGATCAGCCCTGCGGCAAGTTCAATGTAAAGCATGGGAAGTCACGTATCGGCGTGTTGCGAAATCAAGACCGACATCGCGGATGGCCGACGCACCCGCCAGAGGGGCCCGGCCCTTGGATACTGTGCATATCATGGCGCGGCGCGCGGCAGTCAATGGCCGCGCGCCGCTATATTTTTTCGTCAGCCCAGCACGGATTTCACGGCCTTTGCGGTCTTGCCCACNCTTGCCCACGACCTCGTCCGCCTCGTCCCGCGTCAGGCAGAACGGCGGGGCAAAGCCCAGGATATCGCCCTGCGGCATCGCCCGCGCGATCACACCCTGCGCGGCCAGCGCGGCGGCGATCTGCGGCCCGATCTTGTCGGCGGGATCAAAGAAGGCGCGGCTGTCGCGGTCGCGCACGAACTCGACCGCGCACAGCATCCCCTCGCCACGCACCTCGCCCACATGGGCGTGATCGCCCAGCGCGTCGGTCATCGCCGTGTTCAGATGGCCGCCCACCTCGCGGTTGTTGGCGATCAGGTTCAGATCATCCAGCAGCTTGAGGTTTGCAACCCCCGCCGCCGCCCCGATGGGATGGGCCGAATAGGTCCAGCCGTGGCCGATGGGGCCGTTTTCATCGGTGCCCTGCTCCAGCACCTTCCACATTCCGTCGCCCACGATGGACCCCGACAGCGGCGCATAGGCGCTGGTCAGCCCCTTGGCGATGGTGATCAGGTCGGGCTCGATCCCGTAGTGATCCGAGCCGAACATGGTGCCCAGACGGCCAAAGCCGGTGACAACCTCATCCGCGACAAGCAGGATGTCATGTTTCTTCAGCACCGCCTGAACAGCGGGCCAGTAGCCCGCGGGCGGCGGCACGATGCCGCCGGTGCCCAGCACGGGCTCGCCCACAAATGCGGCAATGGTGTCGGCCCCTTCGCGTTCAATCATCTCTTCCAGCGAGGCCACGCATTGCGCCACGAACTGCTCTTCGGTCTGGGTCAGGTCGTCCCGGCGGAAGTAGTAGGGCGCATCGGTGTGCAGCACCTGCGCCAGCGGCAGATCGAACTTCTGGTGAAACAGGTGCAGCCCGGTCAGCGATCCGGTCATCAGGCCCGAGCCGTGATAGCCCCGCCAGCGGCTGATGATCTTTTTCTTCTCGGGACGGCCAAGGATGTTGTTGTAATACCAGATCAGCTTGATGTTGGTCTCGTTCGCGTCCGACCCGGACAGCCCGAAATAGACCTTGGACATGCCCTTGGGCGCGCGGTCCATGATCATCTTGGCCAAAGTGATGCTGGCCTCGGTGCCGTGACCGACATAGGCGTGGTAATAGGCCAGTTCGCGCGCCTGATCGGCGATGGCATCGGCAATTTCCGTCCGGCCATAGCCGACGTTGACGCAATACAGCCCGGCAAAGGCATCCAGCAGGCGGGTGCCGTCGCGGTCGGTGATGTGGCACCCTTGCCCGCCGGTGATCACGCGGTTGGGGGCCTCGCCCCGGGCGAACTGCCCCAGATGGGTCGAGGGGTGGAAAAAGTTGTCGCGATCCCACTGGTCCAGTTGATCGTTCTTCAGCATGTCTTGTCCTTTCGCGTGATCCCGCACCCGGAATTTTTCTGAAAATTCCGGGGCGAAATCTTTTCAAGATTTCGTACGCTCACGCCCAGTCGCGGCAGACGTACTTGATTTCGGTGAATTCTTCCAAGCCCTGACGCGCGCCTTCGCGACCCAGCCCTGATTGCTTCATCCCGCCAAAGGGGATCGGCGCACCGGTGACCTTGGTGCGGTTCACCGCCACCATGCCGAATTGCAGCGCGCGGCTGATGCGGTAGATGCGGCGCGGGTCAATCGTGTGGACATAGGCAACCAGCCCGTATTCGGTGTCATTGGCCCGCGCGATCACCTCGTCCTCGGTATCGAAGGGCACGATCGGGGCGACGGGGCCAAAGGTTTCCTCGTGCAGGATCATCGCATCGGCCGGCACATCGGCCAGCACGGTTGGTTCATAAAACAGCGCACCAAGGCTGTGGCGCTTGCCGCCCGTCAGCAGCCGTGCGCCCTTGGCCAGCGCATCGGCAACATGCTCTTCCTGCTTGGCCACCGCCTTTTCGTTCATCAGCGGGCCGATATCGGGGTCGTCCATGCCCACACCGATGCGCAGGGCCTGCGTTGCCGTCACGAAGCGGGTGCAGAATTCGTCATAGATCGCGCGCTCGACGAAAATCCGGTTGGCACCCAGGCAGTCCTGCCCCGAGGTCGCGAATTTCGCCTTGATGGTTTCCTCGACCGCGTTGTCCAGATCGGCGCCCTTGAACACGATCACCGGGGCGTGGCCGCCCAGTTCCAGCACCAGCCGTTTCACCGTGTCGGCGGATTGACGATAGAGCAGCCGCCCGACTTCGGTCGAGCCGGTGAAGGACAGCGCTCGGACGCGCGAGTCCTCGGTCCAGGGCTTCACTACCTCGGGTGCGTCCCCTGTCACCACGTTGAACACACCGGCGGGCAGGCCTGCGCGTTCGGCCAGTTCGGCCAGCGCCAGTGCACTGAACGGCGTCTCGGCCGACGGATGCGCCACCACGGTGCAGCCCGCCGCCAAGGCAGCCGCTGCCTTGCGCGTCAGCATCGCGGCGGGAAAGTTCCACGGCGTGATCAGCGCGGCCACACCCACGGGTTCGCGCCACAGTTCAACCTCGGCATCAGGCAGGTGGCTGGTGACGCCCTCGATGTTGGGGCGGCGGGTTTCCTCGGCATAGAATTCGACAAACGAGGCGGCATAGTCGATCTCGCCGCGTGCTCCAGAGATCGGCTTGCCCTGTTCCAGCACCATGATGCGCGCCAGATCCTCCTTGTGTTCGATCATCAGGTCATACCAGCGGCGCAGCATGGCCGCGCGATCCTGCGGCAGGGTGACGGACCATGCGGCAAAGGCCTCTTGCGCGGCATCCACGGCACGGCGCGATTCATCGCCTGTCAGCTTTGCCACCTCACCCAGCCATGTGCCGTCGGCAGGGTTGGTCACGGAAAACGCGGCGCGGTCGGCATTGTCCACCCATTTTCCACCGATATAGGAAAACTGCCGCGCAAGGCGCGGGTCATCCAGATCGGACAGGGGCGATTTCGGCAGGCTGTTGTGCAGCGACATGGCGTTCCTCCGGTTTTCGGGTCTGACGCCAGCATGACGGGTGTGCACAGGCAGCGAGGCTGAATATCCCCGCACTGGCAGAGGAATCCTCTGCCATCCGCACCGCTGACAGGCGGTTTACTCTGCTTGGCCCAGCAGCGCGGCAAACGGCGGCGGCGCGCCGTCCTTGACCACCTTGGTCACGATATAGGTATAGTAGCGCGCCAGCCCCACCCGCGCCTCGAGCAGCCCGTCGATCAGGCGCTGATAGCTGTCGATATCCGGGGTCACCACCTGCATCAGGTAGTCGAACCCGCCGCCCAGCGACCAGCAGGCGGTGATCTCGTCATGCTGCGCCACCGCGCGTTCGAAGGTCTGGAAATGCGCGGCGGTGTGCCCCTCAAGCTCGGCGGCGACGAACACCGTCACCGAGGGGCCCAGCTTGCGCAGGTTGTACCGCGCGCCATAGCCCGTGATCAGCCCCGCGCGTTCCAGCTTGCGCAGGCGTTCCCAGCAAGGTGTGGGCGACAGGCCGACACGCTCGGCCAGGGCCGCCTTGGTGATCCGCCCGTCGCGGGCAAGCACTTGCAATATGGCGATGTCGCGCGGGTCAAGCCGTGTCATGGCCAGCGTTATAGCAGGTCGCGCGGGCGGCGTAAGGGCGGCTTTGACAAGGCCGCGCGCACGGGGCAACGTGGCGCAAAATTGCAGGAGCCGTCATGCTGGTTTTCGTCGATGCCAATCTTGTCCTGTTCGCCGTGCCCAAGACGGGATCGACCGCCTATCACCTGGCCCTGCGGGGCCGCGCGGACATCAGCCTGGCCAACAAGGCCGGGCTGAAACACATGACCGCGCGCAAGTTCGACCGCGATTTCGGACCCTATCTTGACCGCGCCCATGGTCTGCGACCCACGCGCGCGGCGGTCATCCGCGACCCGCTGGAGCAATTGCGCAGCTGGTACAGATACCGGCAGGATCCAAAGCGCAAGGGCGCCAGCAACAGCGCCGCAGGGTTGTCATTCGATGATTTCGTGCTGGCCACGATCGCGGACGATCCGCCGCCCTTTGCCCGTGTGGGCAGCCAGTTCGCCTTTGTCACCGATGACAGGGGCGCGGTGCGGATCGAACATCTGTTCGCCTACGAGAAACCGACCGTGTTCCGCGCCTGGCTCTCTGACCGTCTGGGTCAGAAAATCGACACGAAAGAGAAAAACGTCTCGCCCCCTGCCCCTACCCCTATCAGCACAGAAATCGAGGCGCAGTTGCGCGCAGCGCGGGCTGACGATTTCGCCCTGCATGACGCGATCATGGATGCGAGCGGATATCTGCTGACGACACTGTAGGGTGGGTGAAACCCACCATTCCGCCGACCTAAACCGCCTCACCCCTGCTCATCCGGTCCAGAAACGCCTCCGCATCGGCCAGAACGGTGTCGCGCTTGTCCTCGTCCATCCGGTCCCATGTGCGATACATCTGCGCCATGCGCGGGTTTCTGGCAAAGCGGTCCCGATGCCGCAGCAGGAAATGCCAATACAGCAGGTTGAACGGGCAGGCCTCTGCGCCGGTCTTTTTCTTGACGCTATAGGCGCAGGCCCCGCAGTAATCCGACATTTTGTCGATGTAATTGCCCGAGGACACATAGGGCTTTGACCCCACGATGCCGCCATCGGCAAACTGGCTCATCCCCACGACGTTCGGGGCCTCGACCCATTCGAACGCATCGGCATAGACCGCCAGATACCATTCATGCACCTCGGCCGGGTTCACGCCCGCGATCAGGGCAAAATTGCCCGTCACCATCAGGCGCTGGATGTGGTGGGCATAGGCCTCGTCCCGCGTCTGCGCGACCGTGCATTTCAGGCACTCCATCCCTGTCTCACCCCCCCAGAACAGATCCGGCAGCTTGCGCTGATGGTTCAGGATATTGCGCCGGGGATACTCCGGCCCTTCCAGGAAATAGATGCCGCGCATGTATTCGCGCCAGCCGATGATCTGGCGGATGAACCCTTCGGCGGCATTGATCGGCACGCGACCCGCGCGCCACTCGTCCTCGACCCGCTGGCAGATTTCCAGCGGCGACAGCAGCCCGATGTTCAGATAGGGCGACAGGATCGAATGGTGCAGGAACCGGTCACCGCGCAGCATCGCGTCCTGATAGTCGCCAAACCCCGGCAAAAGTTCCTTTGCAAAATGATCCAGCGCGTGCAGCGCCTGTGCACGCGTCACGGCAAACCAGAACGGGCGCAACGCACCGAAATTGCTTGGGAACCGATCGGCCACCAGCGTCAGCACCTCCTCGGTGATCCGGTCAGGCGCAAAGCTCATCGGCTGCGCGCGCAGCAGGTCGTCCTTTGCGGGCTTGCGGTTGTCGTGGTCGAAATTCCACTTGTCGCCCGCCGGTTTGTCGCCCTCCATCATCAGCCCGGTCTTGCGGCGCATCTGGCGATAGAAATACTCCATCCGCAGTTCCTTGCGGCCCTCGGCCCATGCCTCGAACTCGGCATGCGGGCAGATGAAGCGATCATCCTCCAGAACCGTCACCGGGATCGGCAGATCGTCCAGCGCCGCGATCAGCCGCCATTCGCCGGGGCGGGTGGCGATCACATCTTTCGCGCCATGCTCCTCGGCGCGGCGCAGCAATTCGCCGGGGATGCTGCCCGCGTTGTCGGGATCGTCCAGCGTGGTATAGGCGACGGTCCAGCCCTCATCGCGCAAGTCATCCGCAAAGTGGCGCATGGCCGACAGGATCAGCGCGATCTTCTTGGGGTGGTGCGGCACATATGTGCCCTCGGCCATGACCTCGGCCATCACCACCAAATCGCGCGTCTTGTCGGCGGCGCGCAGGGCCGCGACATCGGGCGTCAATTGGTCGCCCAGCACCAGAACCAGCCGTTTCACCATGGGATTTCGCGCCCGGCATAGTCGAAAAAACCACCCGTCTGCTCGGGCGTCAGCCCTTCCAGCACATCGCACAGGTTGCTGGCCGCCTCGCGCGGCGTCACCTTGTCATGGCCGGGATAACCGGCGGTGAACTCTGTCGCCACCGTGCCCGGATGCAGCGCCGCCACGATGGCATCAGGCCGCTTGCGCCCGATCTCGATGGCCGCCCCGTGCACGATCTGGTTCACCGCCGCCTTGGATGCGCGATAGGAGTACCACCCACCCATGCGGTTGTCCCCGATCGAGCCGACCCGCGCCGACAGCACCCCCACGACCGACCGGCCCTTGCGGGGCAACAACCGCTCGACCTGCGCCAGCAGCATGGCGGGGCCAATCGCATTGACCGCGAACACCCGCGCCATCTGCGCCGCATCGACCTGCCTCAACGCCTTTTCCGGCGCGCCATCCACGGCCAAAGTGCCCACAGCCACGAAAATCACGTCGAACGGCCCGTCCAGCGCGCCCATGATCCGCGTCACCGACGCGCCATCCGTCACGTCCAGCCCGTCACCGCTGCGCGACAGCCCGGTGACCGCATATCCGCGCGTCTCCAGTTCCGCCACCATTGCCGCGCCGATGCCGCCCGATGCCCCGATCACCAATGCCTGTTTCATGGGGCATCACTTAGCAGGCCCACCCGCCCCTTCAATCGCACGAATTGAGGCTTTTCATTTGGCCCTTGCGCGGTATACCATGCCAGCATGACGCATCAGGCTCACATATCCGCATCCGCACGCGCCCCCGGCGCGGCGCTGCTGCGTGGCCTGATTCTGCTAAGCCGCCTCTGAGCGTGCCAGCCCGGCGCGACCGCTCAGAGGAGGCATGTTTCGCGCCATAACGCCTTAGCAGACACCCAGATCAAAGAGATACCCCATGACACAAGCCATCGAACAAGACCGCGTCTTGATCTTCGACACCACCTTGCGTGACGGCGAGCAAAGCCCCGGCGCCACGATGACCCACGAAGAAAAGCTCGAAATCGCCGAATTGCTGGACGATATGGGCGTCGACATCATCGAGGCCGGGTTTCCCATCGCCTCCGAAGGCGACTTTCGTGCCGTCAGCGAAATCGCCCGGCGCAGCAAGCAGGCGGTGATCTGCGGTCTGGCCCGCGCGCAACTGCCCGATATCGACCGCGCGTGGGAGGCGGTGCAGCACGCCGCACGCCCACGCATCCACACGTTCATCGGCACCTCGCCCCTGCACCGGGCGATCCCGAACCTGACCATGGACGAGATGGCCGACCGCATCCACGACACCGTGACCCATGCGCGCAACCTGTGCGACAACGTGCAATGGTCGCCGATGGACGCCACCCGCACCGAATGGGATTACCTGTGCCGCGTCGTGGAAATCGCCATCAAGGCCGGGGCCACCACGATCAACATCCCCGACACCGTGGGCTACACCGCCCCGGTGGAATCCGCCGACCTGATCCGCCGCCTGATCGACACCGTGCCCGGCGCGGACGAGGTGATCTTTGCCACCCATTGTCACAACGACCTCGGCCTTGCCACCGCCAACAGCCTGGCCGCCGTGGCCGGGGGCGCGCGCCAGATCGAATGCACGATCAACGGGTTGGGCGAACGCGCGGGCAACACCGCGCTCGAAGAGGTGGTGATGGCCCTCAAGGTGCGGGCCGACATCATGCCATGGCGCACGCAGGTCGACAGCACCAAGATCATGAACATCTCGCGCCGCGTGGCCAGCGCCAGCGGTTTCGCGGTGCAGTTCAACAAGGCCATCGTGGGCAAGAACGCCTTTGCCCATGAATCCGGCATCCATCAGGACGGCATGCTCAAGAATGCCGAGACCTTCGAGATCATGCGCCCCGCCGATGTCGGGCTTGCGGCCTCGTCCCTGCCTCTGGGCAAACACTCGGGCCGCGCCGCGCTGCGCGCCAAGCTGCGCGACCTTGGCGTCGAACTGGCCGACAACCAGCTCAAGGACGTGTTCGTCCGGTTCAAGGATCTCGCCGACCGCAAAAAGGAAGTCTATGACGAGGATATCCTGGCCCTTGTCCACGCGGGCGAGGATGCGGCCAACGATGCGCTGCAACTCAAGTCCCTGTCGGTCACCTGCGGCACCGGCGGCCCGGCCAGCGCCACCCTGGTGATGGAGGTCGAAGGCACGCAGAAAACGGCGACACAAACCGGCGATGGCCCGGTCGATGCGACCTTCAAGGCAGTGCGCGAACTGCACCCGAACGAGGCGCATCTGCAACTCTATCAGGTCCACGCCGTGACCGAAGGCACCGATGCGCAGGCCACGGTCAGCGTCAGGCTCGAAGAGGACGGCAACATCGCCACCGGCCAGTCCGCCGATACCGACACGGTGGTCGCCTCGGCCAAGGCTTATATCAACGCGCTTAACCGCCTGATCGTCCGGCGCGGCAAGACCGGACAGGACCGCCGCGAAATCAGCTACCGCGACGTCAGCTGATCCTGCACGACGAGGGCGCGCAGAAACACGGCGCCCCTGTTTCCTCTCTCGTCAAATATCCCGGGGGGTGTGGGGGGCTGGCCCCCCACTTGTCCTGCGGTGTGGGGGGCTGGCCGCCACGCTGTGCGACAGCGGCGCGGCGCACTTCCTCCCTGTCAGCCGGCAAACACCTTCGCGATCGTGGCCAGATCATCCTCCAGCCCCCAAGGCGCGTTGACCACGAACAGCCCCGACCCCACCATCCGGTGCCCCGCCCGGACCGGTGGAAAGCTGACCTCGTGGCGCAAGGCACCGGGCAGGCCCTGCGCCTCAAGCGCCCGCAGCATCGGCCCATGCGGCCCGCCGATCAGGATCGGATACCACAGCACGATCACACCCACGTTCCATTTGCGGTGCAGCCTGGCGATCTGCTGCGGGATGGTGTCGTAATCGGCCTTCACCTCGTAGCTGGGATCGATCAGCACCAGCCCCCGGCGCGGGGTTGGCGGGCAGATCGACTGCGCCATCTCGAACCCGTCCTGCCGGTACACGCGCAGCGCAGTGCCCGCCAGCGCCTCTTCCAGCGCCGCATGTTCGCGCGGGTGCAGCTCGGCCACATGGCCCGCATCCCCGGCGCGCAGGAAATGCGCCGCGATCAGGGGCGAGCCGGGATAGGCGCGCGGGCCATGCGCGGCGCGCACCCTGTCCAGTACCGCCAGAATGGAGCTGCCCGCCAGACCGCCGCGCGCCAGCACGGCGTCAATTCCCGCCGCGGCCTCGCCGGTCTTGGCCGCTTCGGGGGCCGCCAGATCATACAGACCCCGCCCGCCGTGAGTTTCGATATAGCTCAGCGGTTTGTCCTTTTGCGTCAGATACGCCAGCATCGCCGCCAGCGCCGCGTGCTTGTGAACATCCGCCGGGTTTCCCGCGTGGTAGATATGTTGATAGGACAGCATGGCGCGTCCTACCCCAGCCCGGGCGAAACGCCAAGCCATGAGCGGATCATGACCCTGCAAGACGACATCGCCGCCTGCCGCCTGTGTGCGGACCGCTTTGCCGCCACCGCCACGGGCCATGCGCCCCGTCCGGTGGTCTGGTTCCGGCCCGGCGCGCGGATACTGATCGCGGGGCAGGCACCGGGCATGCGGGTGCACAAATCGGGTCGGCCGTTCGATGATCCCTCGGGCGATCGTCTGCGGGGCTGGCTGGGCCTCACCCCGGCCCAGTTCTACGACACTGCCCACGTGGCCATCGTGCCCATGGCCTTCTGCTTTCCGGGCTACAATGCCAAGGGGGCCGACCTGCCGCCCCCGCCGATCTGCGCGCGCACATGGCACGCGGCGGTCATGGCCGCCCTGCCCGAGATCCGTCTGACCGTTCTGGTGGGCGGTCACGCGCATCGCTGGCATCTGGGCACACGGGCGTCGGTCACAGACACCGTGGCGGGCTGGCGCGACCATGCGCCCGGGCTTTTCCCCTTGCCGCACCCGTCGTGGCGCAATACCGCATGGCTCAAACGCAATCCGTGGTTCGAGACCGACCTGCTGCCGCCGCTGCGCGCGCAGGTCAGAAAGGCGCTTGATGACTGACACGCAAACCCCGCTTGATCGCGCGTTTCACGCGATGGAGGCCGCACCCGACGACGATCTGGCCCGCGCGCGCTATTACGAGGTGCTGGCCGATACCGAGCTGTTTCTGGTCCTGCGCGAGGAACCGTCAGGCGACCAGATCGCGCCGGATGTGTTCGATCTGGGCGATCAGACCTTCGTGGTGGCCTTCGACGCCGAGGACCGCATCGGCCATTTCACCGGCGGGCCTGCGCCCTATGCCGCGATCTCGGGCCGGGTGCTGGCGGGGATGCTGGCCCCGCAGGGCATCGGGCTGGGCATCAACCTCGAGGCCGGGCCGACATCCTTTCTGGTCCCGCCCGAGGCGCTGGTCTGGCTGGTCGAGACGCTGGGTGCCGCCCCGCAGGAAACCGAAGCCCGCATCGTGACCGTCCATGCGCCCGGCCCGTTGCCGCAGGCGGTTCTGGATGCTTTGGCCACCCGCCTGAGCCGCGCTGCCGGTCTGGCGCAGGCGGCATTTCTTGTCGAGGCCGAGTATGACAGCGGTGCGCGCGCGCATCTGCTGGCCATTCTTGGGGCAGAACCGCGCGCGCACGCCCCGCTGGCCAAGACCGTGGCCGAGGCGCTGACCTTTTCGGGCATCGAGGCCGGGGCACTGGACGTGGTGTTCATCGAGGGCGACGATCCCCGCCTGCCCACGATCACGGCGCGTGGCATGCGGCTGGACATTCCGCCGCCCGCCGAACCGCCCAAGGTCGAGCGGATCGCACCCGGATCAGACCCCGACAAGCCCCCCATACTGCGCTGATAGGTTGGCCGTAGGGTGGGTGCCAACCCACCCCCAGCCGATCACCGCGCGCTCAATACCCCGCGCCGCGCTCCACCACGTGCAGCAGCGGCTCGCCCGCCTCGCCCCGGCGGATGTTCTCGGCGATCACGCGCGAGGCGGTCTCGGGCCGGGTGGTGGCGGCGATATGCGGCGTCACCGTCACCTTCTCATGCGCCCAGTAGGGATGCATCACCGGCAGCGGCTCCTTGCGGAAGGTGTCCAGCACCGCATGGGCGATCTGGCCGGATTCCAGCGCCGCCAGCAGCGCCGTATCCTCGATCAGCGCGCCGCGCCCGGGGTTCAGGATCATCGCGCCCTTGGGCAGCAGCGCCAGCGTTTCGGCGTTCAGGGTGTTCTCGGTCTGCGGCGTGTGCGGCAGCAGCAGGACGACGATCTGCGCGCCTTCCAGCGCGCGCACCAACCCGTCATCGCCATGCAGGCAGGTCAGCCCCTCGACCTCTTTCTCCGTGCGGCTCCAGCCCGTGACCGGAAACCCCAGCCCGGCCAGCGCCTGCCCGCAGGCCTGCCCCAGCGCACCCAGCCCAAGGATGGTGACAGGCCGGTCCTGCGAAACGGGGGGCGCATACTTGCGCCATTTGCCGTCCTGACCATGGATATGCAGGTCCATCCCCAGATGCAGGCGCAGGGTATGGCCCACCACCCATTCCATCATGCTCTGGGTCAGCCCCTCGTCATCGACCATCCGGCACAGCGGCTGGGTCAGCGTGGCGTTGCCCACCACGTTTTCCACCCCGGCCCACAGGTTCAGAACCGCCTTGCAGCGTGTGTAGGGGGTGAAATCCTGAAGCCACGAACTGGGCGCGTAGACGATGTAATCCACCTCTTCGGGCGGAAACTCGGTGCGCAGGTCGGCATCGACCCCCGCCTGTTCCAGCGCGGATTTCAGCGTGGTTTCGTAATCCTCCCACCGCTCGGCACTGGCGGCGAACAGAACATTGACAGTCATGTGTTACCTCGGTCTGTGGACATGGGCGCTTTGCATCAGGCCGAAACCGGCCATCAGCACAAGCATGGCCGAGCCACCATAGCTGACCAGCGGCAAAGGAACACCCACCACCGGGGCCAGCCCCATGACCATCGACATGTTCACCGCGAAATACAGGAAGAACGCCAGCGCGATGCCCAAAGTCAGCAGCGACGAGAACCGGTCGCGGTTGGCCAGCGCCGAGGCGACGCAGAACACGATCACCAGCGCATACAGCACCAAAAGCGAGGTCGCCCCGACAAAGCCGAATTCTTCGGCCAGCGTGGTAAAGATGAAATCGGTGTGCTTTTCGGGCAGGAAATTCAGCCGAGATTGCGTGCCCTGCATGAAACCCTTGCCGCCCCATCCGCCCGAGCCAAGCGCGATTTTCGACTGGGTGATGTGATAGCCCGCATTCAGCGGATCCTGACTGGGGTCCAGAAACGTGTCGATGCGACGAAACTGATAGTCTTTCAGCATCTGCCAGGACGTGCCGCGCGACTGGATCACCGTCGCCACCAGCCCGACGCCGCTGGCGATGATCCCGGCGAAATAGGCCCAGTGCACCCCGGCCAGAAACATCACGCCCCCGCCGCCCGCCACCAGCAGCAGCGCGGTGCCCAGATCGGGCTGCGACAGCACCATCACGGTCGGCAGCAGAACGAAAAACACTGGCAGCGCCACCCACAAAGGGTGCGAGACCTTTTTCATCGGCAGCCAGTCGTAATAGGCCGCCAGCAGCATCACCAGCGTGATCTTAGTCAGCTCCGAAGGCTGCAACCGGATGAACCCCAGATCGATCCAGCGCTGCGCGCCCATCCCGACCGAGCCGAACAGCTCGACCCCGACCAGCAGCAGGATCGACAGGCCATAGGCCACGGCGGCCACGTTGCGCCAGAACCAGATCGGCACCATCGCCACCATGAGCATCAGCACAAAGCCAGCCGCAAAGCGTTTCATCTGCGGCTCGGCCCAGGGCGAGAATGATCCGCCCGCCACCGAATACAGCATCAGAAAGCCAACGCTGGCCACAGCCACCAGCAGCAACGCCACCGGCCAGTTGACATACAACAGCTTGCGCAGCCCGGTCGGGACATATTTGACGGTATATTCAAGATAGCTCATGCGCGGCTTTGCGCCTCGCGCTTGCGGGCCTCGCGCTCGCGCTGAAACCGCTCCTGCTGCGCCTGCACCCGGCTGCGGTCCTTGGCCGGATAGGCGTCGAGCGGCGGGTCATCGCCAAACAGCGCCTGCAAGGTCACGTCGCGCGCGATGGGGGCCGCCGCCGACGATCCGCCGCCGCCATGTTCGACCACCACCGATACGGCGATCTTGGGCGCATCATGCGGAGCATAGTTGACGAACAGCGCGTGGTCGCGCCGATTCCACGGCAGATCCTCGTTGCGCACGATCCCGCGGCGGCGTTCCTCGGCGGTGATGTTGCGCACCTGGCTGGTGCCGGTCTTGCCCGACATCCGGAACCCTTCGGCCAGTATTCGGCTGCCATAGGCCGTGCCGGTGCGGTTGTTGGTCACCGCGTACATCGCGCGCCGGATCTGGCGCAGGTTCTCGGGGTTCAGACCAAGTTCCTCGCCATGGCCGCTGGGCTGTTCGACCCCGTCCACCGACTTGATCAGCCGCGGCAGCACGGCACGCCCGGTGGCCAGTCGCGCGGTCATGACCGCCAGTTGCAGCGGCGAGGTCAGCACAAAGCCCTGCCCGATCGAGGCATTGACCGTGTCGCCCACGACCCATTCCTGGCTGAACCGTTCGCGTTTGTAGGCGCGCGTCGGCAGGATCCCGGCCTTGACCGACGGCATCGGCACGTCAAAGGCCACGCCCAGCCCCAGCCGTTTCCCCATTTCGGTGATCTTTTCGATCCCCACCTTCAGCGCCAGATCGTAGTAGTAGACATCGCAGCTTTCGGCGAGCGAGCTTTGAAGATCGACGGTGCCATGGCCTGCGCGTTTCCAGCAATGGAACCGTCGGCCCGACACCTCAAGGTGGCCGGGGCAATAGGCGGTGTCCTGCGGCGTGACGATCCCGGCCTCCAGCGCGGCCAGCGCCGTGACCATCTTGAAGGTCGATCCCGGCGGATACAGGCCCTGTACGGTCTTGGGCACCAACGGGCGATAGGTGTTTTCGGTCAGCGACGTGTAGTCGGCCACCGAAATGCCGCGCACGAACAGGTTGGGGTCATAGCTGGGCGATGACGCCAAGGTCAGCAAATCGCCGGTGTCGCAATCCATCACGACCACCGCCGCGCTTTCGTTGCCAAGCCGCGCCTGCACATATTGCTGCAACTCGCTGTTGACCGTCAGTTGCAGGTCGGTCCCCGCCCGCCCCTCGCGCCGGTCAAGTTCGCGCATGACCCGGCCCATCGCGTTCACCTCGACCCGCTTGATGCCGGCTGTGCCGCGCAGCACCTCTTCGGCCTCGGCCTCGACGCCCACCTTGCCGATCTGGAAACGCGGGATGCGCAACAGCGGATCGGGGTCTTCGATGCGCGACAGGTCGAAATCGCTGACCGGGCCGACCCGGCCCACCACATGGGCGAAATCCAGCCCGTTGGGATAATGCCGGCTCAACCCAACCTCGGGCGTGATGCCGGGCAGCGCGGGGCCGTTGACCGCCACGCGCGAGATAACCTCCCACGACACCCGGTCGGCGATGGTGACCGGCGTGTCACCGCGCACCTTGTCCAGTTCGGCCCGGGCCCGCGCCATGTCTTCGGGCGGGATGTCGACAAGGGCGGCCAACCGGTGCAGCACCAGCTCCACATCGCCGGCATCCTCGCGCACCATGGTGATGCGATAGCTGGGCACGTTCTCTGCGATAACGCGGCCATTGCGGTCGAATATCTGGCCGCGCGCAGGCGGGATCAGGCGGATGTTGATGCGGTTTTCCTCGGCCAGCAGGCTGAACTGGTCGGCCTGTTCGACCTGCAGATGCCGCATCCGCAACCCCAGCGCCGCCACAAAGGCCACCTGGGCACCGCCCAGCAACAGGGCCCGCCGCGTGACCTTGCGCACGCTGTCCTGTGTTTCCTTCGGATTGCGCCTCATGTCCGTCGCCCCAGTGTGTCCACCTCGCCCGGGGTTGATTTGCGCAGCCCCAGCACGACAAAGGATAGCAGAGAGACCAGCGGATAGGCCAGTATCGTGCCCACGATCTGGATCAGGGTCAGGGTCAGCGGCGCCTGCGGCACGACAAAGATCGCCGCGAACAGCCGGAACGCAATGAAGATACCCGTGATGACGATCCCCACGCTCAGCCACTCCATCACGAAGGGCTGATCGCGCAGCCCGCGCGACTGCGCCTTCAGGAACTCGGCACCGCCCAGCACCAGCGCCGCCAGCAGGCCCGGGGGGCGCATCAACAGGAAATCCGCCAGCAGCAGCATCACCGCGATCGCCAGCGCCGGTACGTATTCAGGGCGGCGCACCGCCCAGACCAGCGTGAGGCAGATCAGAAAATCCGGCAAGGCAAAGCGCCGCGGGGTGAATTCCAGCGGGGTCAGTTGCAACACGACGATTGCCAACCCCAGTCCAAGATAGGCCGCACGCATGCCCCACAGGTGCCAGGCCGACTGATCAATCATTGCCGGCCTCCCCGGCCAGCGCCGCGCCCGTGTCCACCCGGTCCGCCCTGTCGGCACGGTCTGCCGTCGGCACCACCAGCGCGCCGGGATCGCGCAACACCTCGGTGCCTGGATTGCGCAGCACGCGCAGGAACTCCAGCCGCTCGTAATCGGCGGCCAGCCGGACGCGCAGTCGCCCGCCCGGATCCTGCGCCACCTGCCCGATCAGCAGCCCGGCGGGAAACACCCCGCCATCCCCAGCGGTCACCACCCGGTCACCGGGCCGCACGACGTCGCGGTTCTCCAGAAAGCTGATGGGCGGCGCGCCGGTGTTGTCGCCCTGCACCAGCGCCCGTTGCCCCGAAGGCTGGATCACCGACGGTATCCGGCTGGCACTGTCGGTCAGCAGGATCACCCGCGCGGTGTCCTGCCCCACGCCGGAAATCCGGCCCACCAGCCCGATCCCGTCCATCGTGGCCCAACCATCCAGAATGCCATCGCGCGCGCCCACGTTCAGCAGCACCGATTGCCGGAACGGGCTGCCGCTGTCGGCCAGCACAACGCCCGTGACATGGGTCAGACGCGGGTCCAGCCGCACCTTGTTGAGATCCATCAACCGGGCGTTTTCCTGCTCCAGTTGCAGCGCGGCTTCTTTCCAGGCTTTCATCTGCTGCAACTCGCGGCGCAATTCCTGATTTTGCTGCACGACGCGCTGATAGCTCTGGAAATCGCGGGCCAGGTTCACCGTGGCGGTCACCGGGGTCAGCATCCAGTCGAAATTCGGCACCACCGCATCGGTCACCTGCGCGCGGATGCGTTCGACCCGCGGGCTGTCGATCCGCCACAGCAGGAACACCCCGGCAAGTGCCAGCACCAGAAGCCCCACCAGCAAACGCCGCAGGGGGCCGACATAGGTTTCATCTTTGGTCCGTTCCTTTGCCAAGATACCCCCTTGGTCAAAAGGTGGGCGCGTCAGCTGTCATAGTCAATCGCGTGGCGCAGCTGCTTTTCGTATTCCAGCGCCTTGCCGGTGCCCAATGCCACGCAGTTCAGCGACTCGTCCGCGATCGACACGGCCAGCCCGGTCTGCTCGCGCAGGGCCAGATCCAGATCACCCAGCAGCGCGCCACCTCCTGTCAGCATCACGCCGCGATCGACGATATCGGCGGCCAGATCGGGCGGTGTCGCCTCAAGCGCGGTCATCACCGCCTCGCAGATCTGCTGCACGGGTTCCGCCAGCGCCTCGGCCACCTGGGCCTGGCTGATCTCGGTTTCCTTGGGCACACCGTTCAGCAGGTCGCGGCCCCGGATCATCATCGAGGTGCCGCGCCCGTCATCGGGCATCCGCGCGGTGCCGATGCTGGTCTTGATACGCTCGGCGGTGGATTCCCCCACCAGCAGATTCTGCTGACGGCGCAGGTAGTTGATGATCGCCTCGTCCATGCGGTCGCCGCCCACCCGGACCGACCGGGCATAGACGATGTCGCCCAAGCTCAGCACCGCGACTTCGGTGGTGCCGCCGCCGATATCGACCACCATGTTGCCGGTGGGATCGGTGATCGGCATGCCCGCGCCGATGGCCGCCGCGATCGGTTCGGCGATCAGCCCTGCGCGCCGCGCGCCCGCCGACAGGACCGACTGCCGGATCGCGCGCTTTTCCACCGGGGTCGCGCCGTGGGGGACACAGACGATGATCTTGGGCTTGGAAAACGTGCTGCGTTTGTGGACCTTGCGGATGAAATGCTTGATCATCTCTTCGGCCACGTCGAAATCGGCGATCACGCCGTCGCGCATCGGGCGGATCGCCTCGATGCTGCCGGGGGTGCGGCCCAGCATCAGCTTGGCATCCTCGCCCACGGCCAGCACTTTCTTGACGCCGTCCTTGACGTGATAGGCGACCACCGACGGCTCCGACAGGACGATGCCCTTGCCCTTGACGTAGACCAGCGTGTTGGCTGTACCAAGGTCGATGGCCATGTCCGAGGAGAACAGGCCGGGCATCTTGTCGAAAATGGACATGGTGGTTGGTGTCCCCAGGTGTCTTGTGTATCGCGAAAAACCGCATGGGCCCGCGACTCTGTCAGCCCGAACCAGATGCCCTTATAGGAAGGTCAGGCAGACAGGAAAAGGGGCTGACCGACCCAAATCAGCGCCAATCCGCCGGATCAAGGAGATTCGCGCACGCATGCATCCATCCGTGCCGGCATGCTTGCCTGCGCGGCTTTCCGGATTGTCAACTTTCCCCGTGAAAAGGCCTTAATCCTGCCCATATACACTGTAATTCAGGCACGTGATCGGACATAATCCAAGCAGCCATGGTCAACAGGTCGTTAAGGCCTTACCGCGTAAGACAACCATGGCATCAGAGCAGCACCCGGAGCCCGAATGATCGAGTTCGACACTGTCAGCAAGTCCTTCTGGACGGGCACCCAGCGCAAGGTCATCCTCGACCGGGTGTCCTTCCGGGTGGAGATTGGCAATTCCCTCGGCATCCTGGCTCCGAACGGCACGGGCAAGACCACGCTGATCAACATGATGGCCGGGCTTGAAAAACCCGACGAAGGCTCGATCCGGCGCGAGGCCAAGATCAGCTTTCCGCTGGGCTTCATGGGCGGGGTGATCAACAAGATCTCGGCGGTGGAAAACAGCCGCTACATCGCGCGCCTCTACGGCCTGGATCCCGACTATGTCGAGGCGTTCTGCCGCTGGATGTGCAACCTGGGCGAATACTTCGAACAGCCGCTGGGCACCTATTCGTCGGGGATGCGCGCGCGGTTTTCCTTTGCGCTGATGCTGGCACTTGATTTCGACATCTACCTGATCGACGAGGGCATGCCCGGCTCGACCGATGTGGAGTTCAACCGCAAGGCCGGTGAAATCCTGCAGGAACGCCTGCGCACGACGACCGTGGTGATCGTGTCGCACCAGCCGCGGACGCTGGAAAAATTCGCCCGTTCGGCCGCCGTCCTGATGGGCGGCCAGTTACATATGTTTGATTCCTTGGAAGAAGCGAAACAGCTCTATGACTATGAAACCCAAGGCTAGAAAGTTCCGTATCCGGCGCAGCGAACCCAGCGACCCCGGATTCAGCACCGCCCCCACGACCAGGCCGACCGGGCAGCCCCCTCGCCCGCGCGCCTTGGACCCTGTGCAAAGCGCGCCGCAACACCAGCCGCAGGCGCAACGGCCCAACCCGCCGCAGCATGAACAGCCCGCACCGGTGCAGCCCGAACAGCCCGCCGGACGCTCGGGGCAGGTCGCCTCGGCACAGGAATCCAGCGTCGATGCCCAGATCGACGAGATCCGCCGCGAAGGCCTGACCGGGCGTCAGTTGCGCATGGCCCGGCGCGTGGCACAGAAACACGGGCTGGCCCCCACCTCGGATTTCGACGCCGTGCGCCTGCTACGCGCCGCCGGGATCGATCCGTTCCAGCGCGCCACGATGCTCGAGCTTGTCGTTCCCGAGAACGAGCATGGGGATGGCGAGGACGGCGTGACACCCCAGAACGGGTTGCAACTCGCCACCGCCAAGGTCCCGGCCGAGCGTGTGCAGTTGCCCCAGACCGTGCCTGCGGGCAACCGCAACCTGCCATCCACAGAACTGGCCCCGGCCGAACGCCGCGCCGGTGAAATCCGCAACATCCAGCGCGACATCGCCCGCCGCCGCCGCCGCAAGCTGGCGCTGCTGATCACGCGGCTGTCGTTCTTCGTCTTTCTGCCCACGCTGATCTGCGGCTGGTATTTCTACAACATCGCCACGCCGATGTATGCCACCAAGTCCGAGTTTCTGGTTATGCAGGCCGACGCACAGGGCGGCGGCAGCGGCATCGGCGGCCTGCTGACCGGCACGCAATTCGCCACCAATCAGGACAGCATCGCCACCCAATCCTACCTGCAATCGCGCGATGCCATGCTGCGGCTGGATTCCGATATCGGCTTCAAATCGCACTTCAACCAGGATTTCATCGACCCGGTGCAGCGCCTTGGCACCGAGGCCAGCGACGAGGCCGCCTACAAGATCTTCAAGAAAAACGTCAAGATCGGCTATGACCCGACCGAAGGCGTGATCCGGATGGAGGTCATCGCCGCCGAACCCGCTGTCAGCGCCGATTTCTCGCGCCACCTGATCGAATACGCCGAGGAACGCGTCGATCAACTCAGCCGGCAGAAACGCGAAGACCAGATGCGCGATGCCAAGCAAAGCCTTGAAACCGCCAAGATCGAACGCCGCGAAGCCCAGGAGGCGCTGGTCAAACTGCAGGAAAGCACCCTGCTCGACCCCGAAGGCGAGATTGCCAGCATCCGCGGGCTGATCGGCACGCTTGAGGGCCAGTTGATCGAGAAGAAACTGGAACTCAACGGCCAGTTGACCAACGCCCGCCCCAACCGCGCCCGCGTCGACAGCCTGCGCACCGAGATCACCCTGATCGAGGAAGAGCTTCGGACCCAGAACGCCCGCCTGACCGATGCCTCGGTCGGCAGCAACTCGCTGGCGCAGAAGGCCTCGGAAATCCAGATGTTGCAGGCCGATCTGGCCACCGCCGACCTGTTTCTGCAATCCGCCCTGCAGAACATGAAACAGACCGAGCTTGAGGCGAACCGCCAGGTGCGGTACCTGACCACCAGCGTCGAACCTGTGGCCCCGGATGAACCCACCTATCCGCGCAAGTTCGAAAACACGGTCCTGGCCTTTCTGGTCTTTTCGGGGATTTACCTGATGGTCTCACTCACCGCCTCGATCCTGCGCGAACAGGTGTCCTCGTGATCGCAGTCGATATCGGCAAGCTGCGCGTCGCAAATGACGCGCCGCTGACCATCATCGCAGGCCCCTGCCAGCTGGAATCCGACGACCACGCGCAGATGATTGCGGGCTTCATGAAAGAAGCCTGCACCCGTGTCGGGGCGCAGTTCATCTTCAAGGGCAGTTTCGACAAGGCCAACCGCACCTCGCTTTCGGGCAAGCGCGGGCTGGGCCTCGACAAGGGGCTGGCCGTGCTGGCGGGCGTCAAATCGGCGCTGGATGTGCCGGTGCTGACCGATATCCACGACATCGCCCAATGTGCCCCCGTGGCGCAGGTGGCCGATGTGCTGCAGATCCCCGCCTTCCTGTGTCGTCAGACCGATCTGCTGCTGGCCGCGGGCGAAACCGGGGCGGCGATCAACATCAAGAAGGGGCAGTTCCTTGCGCCGTGGGACATGGCCAATGTCGCCGAAAAGGTCGCCAGCACAGGCAACCGCCGCATCCTGCTGACCGAACGCGGCGTCAGTTTCGGCTACAACACGCTGGTGGCCGACATGCGCGCGCTGCCGCAGATGGCGCAGACCGGCTATCCCGTTGTCATGGATGCCACCCATGCGGTGCAGCAGCCCGGGGGCTTGGGCGGTGCCTCGGGCGGGAAACGCGAATTTGCCCCCGTCATGGCCCGCGCGGCGGTGGCCGTGGGTGTGGCCGCCGTCTTCATCGAAACCCATCAGGACCCGGACAACGCGCCCAGCGACGGGCCGAACATGATCCACCTGTCCGACATGCCCGCCCTGCTGGACACGCTGATGCAGCTCGACCGCATCGCCAAGGCCCATCCCATCCAGATCTGACCCCAAGACCAAAAGAGATTGATATGACCAGACCTTTGCCGACCGTCACGCCCAACACATGGGAATTCCTGCGCGACGCGATGATCGCCCCCACCGGGTTTCGCGAATATGACGCGCGCTGGAAATACCCGGACGAGATCAACCTGCCCGGCATGACGGCCCTCGGCCTTGGTCTTGGCACCCAGATGCGCGCGCGAGGCATCCCGCCGGTGATCGCGGTCGGCAACGACTATCGCGACTATTCGCTGTCGATCAAACACGCGCTGATCCTGGGGCTGATGCAGGCGGGGATACAGGTCAAGGATATCGGCCCCGCCCTATCGCCCATGGCCTATTTCGCCCAGTTCCACCTTGATGTGCCCGCCGTCGCCATGGTCACGGCCAGCCACAATCCCAACGGCTGGACCGGCGTGAAAATGGGGTTTGAACGCCCGCTGACCCACGGCCCCGATGAAATGGCCGAGCTGCGCGACATCGTGCTGAACGGTCGCGGTCAGCCCGCCCCGGGCGGCAGCTACGAATTCGTCGATGGCGTGAAAGAGGCGTATCTCGATGACCTCGTGGGCGATTTCCGCATGACCCGCAAGCTGCGCGTGGTCTGCGCTACCGGCAACGGCACCGCATCCGCCTTTGCGCCCGAGCTGTTCGACCGGCTGGGGGTCGAGGTCGTGCCCAGCCACAACACGCTCGATTACACCTTTCCGCATTACAACCCCAACCCCGAAGCGATGGAAATGCTGCACGACATGGCCGCCACCGTGCGCGACAGCGGTGCGGATTTCGCGCTAGGGTTTGACGGCGACGGCGACCGCTGCGGCGTGGTCGATGACGAGGGCGAAGAGATCTTTGCCGACAAGGTCGGCGTCATCATGGCCCGCGATCTGTCAAAACTCTACCCCGGCAGCACCTTCGTGGCCGATGTGAAATCCACCGGCCTGTTCGCCAGCGATCCCGAACTGATCCGCAACGGGGCCAAGGCGGATTACTGGAAAACCGGCCACAGCCACATGAAACGCCGGGTCAAGGAAATCGGCGCCTTGGCAGGGTTCGAGAAATCCGGCCACTACTTTCTGGCCGAACCCATCGGGCGCGGCTACGATTGCGGCATGCGCGTCGCGGTGGAAATCTGCAAGCTGATGGACCGCAACCCCGACATGTCGATGTCCGACCTGCGCCGCGCCCTGCCGCAAACCTGGTCGACCCCCACCATGTCACCCTATGCCGCCGATACCGAGAAGTACGATATCCTGACCCGGCTGGTGGACAAGCTGGTCGCCAAGCACAAGGCGGGCGAAACCATGGCCGGCCGCCCGATCAAGGAGGTTGTCACCGTCAACGGCGCACGCGTGATCCTCGACAACGGGTCATGGGGTCTGGTGCGGGCCTCGTCGAACACACCCAACCTCGTGGTGGTCTGCGAAAGCAGCACATCCGAGGATGAAATGCGGGCGATCTTCCACGACATCGACGCGGTGATCCGCACCGAACCCGCCGTGGGCGACTACGACCAGACGATCTGAGGCGCGGTTGGGCATGGCCCTTTTCTGGCTGGTCACCGCCTTGGCTGCCATCGCCGCAGCCCTGTTTCTTCCCGAGGCGGCTGGCCTGCCCCTGACGCTTCCCGCTCTGGTGCTGGCCGGGGTCGCGGTCGTGCTGTGGGTGCGCGCGGTCGTTCGGGCACGTCGCGCCGACCGGGATCTGGTGCTGATCGACGGGTCGAATGTGATGCACTGGAACAACGGCACCCCCGATATCACCGTCGTCCGTCAGGTGGCCACGGCGTTGGAGGCCCAAGGCCATCGCGTCGTGGTGATGTTCGACGCAAACGCGGGGTACAAGCTGACCAATCGCTATATGAACGCGGCGGCGCTTGCCCGGGCCATGGGCCTGAACGCGCGCAATGTCGTGGTGTCACCCAAGGGCAAGCCTGCAGACGGTCTCCTGTTGCAGATCGCCCGCGATCAAGACGCACCGATCATCACCAACGACCGCTTTCGTGACTGGCACGAGGCGTTTCCGCACTGCACCCAGCCGGGGCGGCTCATACATGGCGGCTATCGCAACGGCGCGCCGTACCTGCGGACGGCGCGGGCAAACCCAGGCAAACGCACCCCGGCCTGAGCCGGGGCAGGCCCACGTCACGCCGCGATCAGGCCGCGCCCTTTCAACAGTGCCTCGACCCCCGGCAGGCGCCCCCGGAACCGGGTATAGAGCTCGGCCGCCTCGACCGATCCGCCGGTGGACAGGATATCGCGCTCCAGCGCCTTCGCCGTCTCGGGATCGAACGCATCACCCGCCTGCTCAAAGGCTGCAAAGGCGTCGGCATCCATCACCTCGGACCACATGTAGCTGTAGTAACCGCTGGAATAGCCATCGCCCGAAAACACATGCGCGAAATGCGGTGTGGCGTGGCGCATCGCGATGGCGCGCGGCATGCCCAATCCTTCCAGAACCTCGGCCTGTTTCTGCATCGGATCGGCGGGGGGCGGCCCGGCGTGAAACTCCAGATCCACCAGCGCCGAGGCGACATATTCCACGGTCTGGAACCCCTGATCGAAATTCGCCGCCTCAAGCACCTTGTCCAGCATCGCCGCTGGCATGGCAGCACCGGTCTCGGCGTGGGTGGCGAATTCCTCCAGAACCGCAGGCACCTCCAGCCAGTGTTCATACAGCTGGCTGGGCAGTTCCACGAAATCGCGCGCCACCGATGTGCCCGAGATGCTTTCATAGGTCACATCCGACAGCATCTGGTGCAGCGCATGGCCGAATTCATGGAACAGCGTGCGCGCCTCGTCATAGGACAATAGCGCCGGGTCGCCCTTGGCAAAGTTGCACACGTTGATCACGACCGGGGCCTGCACCTGCGGAAACTTCGCCTGCCCGCGCATGGCCGAACACCACGCGCCTGATCGTTTCGAGCCGCGCGCAAAATAATCCCCGATGAACACAGCCACATGCCGACCGTCGCGTGTCACCTCCCAGGCGCGGCAATCGGGGTGATACAGGGGCACATCCAGCGGCGCAAATTCCAGCCCGAACAGCCGGTTGGCGCAGGCAAAGGCCGCCTCGATCATCCGGTCCAGTTGCAGGTACGGCTTCAGCGCCGCCTCGTCCAGATCATGCTCGGCCTGCCGGCGTTTCGCGGCGTAAAAGTGCCAGTCCCATGGCTCCAGCGGCCCGTCAAAGCCGTCTGCCGCCAGCATTTTCTCCAACACAGCCGCATCCGCCAGCGCCTGCGCCCGGGCCGGGGCCCAGACCGCCATCAGCAGGTCGCGCACCGCCTGCGGGTTGCCCGCCATCTCGGTTTCCAGCTTGTAATCGGCAAAGCTGTCATAGCCCAGCAGCGCCGCCCGCTCGGCCCGCAGCGCCAGCACCTCAGCCGCGATCGCGCGGTTGTCGGTCTTGCCCCCACGCCCCCCGCGCGAGGTAAAGGCCCGCCACACCGCCTCACGCAGCGCGCGCCGGGGCGAGCTTTGCAGAAACGGCGTCGCCAGCGAGCGTGATGTCGTCACCACCGGGCCCGACACGCCCTTGTCCTGCCCCGCCGCGCGCATCGCGCGGATCAGGAAATCGGGCAGCCCGTCCAGATCGCCTTCGGCCAGTTCCAGATACCAGTCGCGCTCATCCGCCAGCAGGTTCTGGGTGAACTCGGTGCCCAAAACCGCCAGCCGCGACTTGATCGCGGTCATCCGCTCGGCCTGCGCCCCTTCCAGCGCCGCGCCTGCCCGCATGAACCCCCGCCGCGTCAGCATCAGAACCCGCGCCTGCTCGTCGCTCAGATCCAGCGCATCGCGGTCCTGCCACAGCGCGTCGATCCGCGAAAACAGCGCGCGATTGCCGGTGATCGCCGCCGAATGCGCCGCCAGCCGGGGCGAGAACTCGCGTTGCAACGCCTCGCGCGCCTCGGTGCTGTCTGCCCCGGCGACGGTAAAGAACGTGCCCAGCACCCGGTCCAGCAGCTTGCCCGCCGCCTCCATCGCCTCGATGGTGTTGGCAAAGGTCGGCGGCTCGGTCGCCCCGGAAATCGCGTCAACCTCGGCCAGATGCGCCGACAGCGCCTCCTCCAGCGCGGGCGCGAAATCCTCGTCCGCGATCCGGTCAAAGGGCGCGATGGCAAAGGGCGTGTCCCACTCCTGCAACAAGGGGTTGGTCATGTCTCGATCTCCTTCCGGCCGGGCCCGCACACCGGACAATCGGCACTTTGTTTCAAGGTAATGCGCCGGGTGTCGGAATATAGGGCATCCTGAATCATCATCACCCCGCTCAGCGTGTCGCCCGCGCCGGTGATCCGCTTGACCGCCTCGGCTGCCATCAGCGCGCCGATCATGCCGGGCAGCGGCGCGAAAACGCCCGCTTCGGCGCAGGACGGGGCCAGCCCGGGGGCCGGGGCCTGGGGGAAAATGCAGGCATAGCAGGGCGTGCCGCGCGCGGTGTCAAACAGGCTCACCTGACCTTCCCATTGCGACAGCGCGCCGGAAAACAGCGGTTTGCCCAGCCGGTGCGCCACGGCGTTGCTCAGGTAACGGGTGTCGAAATTGTCCGTTCCATCCAGGATCAGATCATATTCCGAGAACAGATCGTCGGCGATCTCATCGGTCAGTCGGCGGTGATAGGGACGCACGGTGACAAACGGGTTGAGCGCGCGCATCGCCATCTCGGCCGAGAAAACCTTGGGCATGCCGATCCGCGCATCGGTATGGATCACCTGCCGTTGCAGGTTGCTGCCCTCGACCACGTCATCGTCGATCACCCCGATGGTGCCCACCCCGCTGGCCGCCAGATACAGCAGCGCCGGGCTGCCCAGCCCGCCGGCCCCGATCACCAGCACCCGCGCATCCTTCAGCCGGCGCTGGCCCGGCCCGCCGATCTCGCGCAGCACGATATGGCGGGCATAGCGGTTCAGCTCGATCGGCGTGAACGGCCCGTCCGTCGCCTTGACCGGGGCCGCCGCCGCGTCGCCTCCAACCCGCCTGCGCAACCGTTCCAGCCCCCAGCGATAGGACAGCACCAGCGCCGCAGCGCCCCCCAGCAACAGCCACGGGGCCGCCGTCTCGCCCGTCGCCAGCCGCAGCGGATGGCCCGCAGGCAGCACCAGATGCAGCAGCACCACACCGCCCCACAAAACGCCAACCATCGCCCAGCGCATGCGCCGGGGCGTGCCCATCACGGCACCAAGACCCCACAGGGCCGCGGCCATGGCAAATATCACCGCCATCAGACCCGCCCGGTCGAGCCAAAGCCGCCCGCCCCGCGCGCTGTCTCGTCCAGCGCGTCCACCAGCGTGAAATCCGCCCGCACCACGGGGGCCAGCACCATCTGCGCAATGCGGTCGCCATGCGCGATCTCGAAAAGCGCATCCCCCGCGTTCATCACGATCACCCCCAGGTCGCCGCGGTAATCGCTGTCGATCGTGCCAGGGCTGTTGGGCAGGGTAATACCGTGTTTCAGCGCCAGGCCCGAGCGCGGCCTGATCTGCACCTCATAGCCCGGCGGAATCTCCAGCCGCAGGCCAGTGGGCACCAGCACCCGCGCTCCAGGATCAACCGTCACGCCCCCGCGCGCGCCGGGCGGAAAATTCGCGCGCAGGTCCGCCCCCGCAGCACCTGCCGTCGCGTAGGACGGCAAGGGCAGATCGCGATCCGCCTCTTCGGTCCAGACCAGCCGCAAGGTTACCATCTCCGCGTCCATCTCTTCATCTTGCCCCTAAACTCCCGCCGGAGGCATCCGCCCTATCCATTCAGCGCCGCCGCCATCCGCTGCGCCAGCCGGGCCGCCACCGCGTCCTTGCCCATGCGCGGCCAGTCCTCGACAACCTGATCGGTAACCACATGCACGGTATTGTCGGCCCCGCCAAAGGTGCCGGTGCCCACCGAGACATCGTTGGCGATGATCCAGTCACAGCCCTTGCGCGCGCGCTTGGCCTGCGCATTGGCCACCACGTCGTCGGTCTCGGCGGCAAAGCCAACCACCAGCGCCGGGCGGCCCGCGCCCATCTGCGCCACGCTGGCCAGTATGTCGGGGTTCTCGGCAAACCGCAGGGTGGGCATCTCGCCCGCCGTCTTCTTCATCTTCGATCCCGCCACCTGCGCCACGCGCCAATCCGCCACGGCCGCGGCAAACACCGCCGCATCGGCGGGCAGCGCGCCCTGCACCGCCTCCAGCATGTCCTGCGCCGTGGTCACGCGCACCACCTGCACGCCCTCGGGCGGGGGCACGTTGGCCGGGCCGGTGACGAACACCACCTCGGCCCCCGATGCGGCCAGCGCGCGGGCGATCGCCGTGCCCTGCGCCCCGGACGAGTGGTTCGAGATATAGCGCACCGGGTCAATCGGCTCTTGCGTGGGGCCGGATGTCACGATCACACGCCGACCCGTCAGCGGCCCCTGCCCCAACGCGGCATCGATCGCGGCGATGATCTGCGGCACCTCGGCCATGCGGCCCGGACCGTATTCGCCGCAGGCCATGTCGCCATCATCAGGCCCGACGAACCGCAGGCCGTCGCCCTGCAACACCGCCAGATTGCGCTGTGTCGCCGGGTGCTGCCACATCCGCACGTTCATCGCGGGCGCGCACAGAACCGGCGTGTCGGTCGCCATCAGCAGCGTGCTGGCCAGATCATTCGCCAGCCCACCCGCCATCTTGCCCATCAGGTCCGCCGTGGCCGGGGCCACCACCACCAGATCGGCCACGCGAGACAATTGGATATGTCCCATCTGCGCCTCCTTGGTCAGGTCGAACAGGTCGCGATGCACCTCTTCGCCCGCCAGCGCAGAGACCGACAGGGGGGTCACGAACTCTTCCGCCGCGCGGGTCATCACCGGCGTCACCGCCACCCCGCGCCCGCGCAGGCGACGGATCAGATCGAGACATTTATAGGCTGCGATCCCGCCGCCAATGATCAGAAGTATGCGTTTGCCGGTCAGCATGTGCCCTCGCTCGCCCTGTCTCGCTCGCCCTGTGTGGCGACAGTGTTACGGGCCGGGGCGGGCAAACTCAATCCTTGGCAAAGGCGGCGCAGGGGTCCTCGCGCGCGACCGGGGCGGCATCGACCACCTGATCAAAGGTGCCCGCGATGCCCCCCGCCTCGGACTGGCCAAGGGCGAACACCGTCACGTCGGGCCGCGCCGCCGCGATATAGACCGGCATGCCCCAATCGGTGCGCGCATGGCCATTGCCGGTGATCACGACGACCGGGCCGCCGGTGTCGTCCAGCGCCTGCACCGCCGTGCGCGCCAGAACCGCATCGCGCAGGCGTTGCAATTCGACCATCTGCGGCAACAGGTCTTCGGGCAGGGCGTCGCAATGCGCTGACGCCTGAAACGCCAGCCGCGCCTGCATCTGCGCCTCCGGCAGCGCATCGGTCAGGCCATAGGCGCTGGCATCCTCGCCAAAGCTGCCCACGACACCATCGGAATACGCCGCCCGCGCTGCATCGCGCGGCACGGCGGCACCATAGACCGCCGCCTCGGGCGCGGCGGTGAAGATCGGATGATACAGCTCAAAATCGGGCCAGCCCGATGCCGCCCAATTCAGCGCATCTCCCAAGGTTTGCGGATCACCCCGATTATCGGCGGTGACCTGTGCCGCCTGATCGGGCGTCAGCATTTCAAAAACGATTGCCGCCGGGGCCAGCCGTGCTGTCCATTCGGCCTGCGTTGCGTGATGGGCGGGGTTGTCATGCACCTCGCCCAGAATCACGACGTCGGATGTTTCGGGCTGGGCCGCGGCATACGCGGACGTCGCTAGAAACAGGAGGGTAAGAATCAGCCTGTTCATGCGAGAAAGGCATGCACCTCTTTCGAGTTGGTTTCCAGCTTCTTGCGCATCTTCTGGAACGCTGCCGCCTCCAACTGGCGCACCCGCTCTTTCGACAGGCCCAGTTCCGTGCCCAGACTTTCCAGCGTCCGCGCCTCATCCCGCAGCTTGCGCTCGGTCACGATGAACCGCTCACGCTGGTTCAACGATGACAGGGCCTCGACCAGCCAGCCCCGCAGGGTATCGGTGTCGTGCTCGTGCTCGACGATCTGGGTGGCGTGCTCGCCCTCGTCCTCGATCGTGTCGATCCACTCGCGCCCTTCGTCCTCGGCCGATTGCGTGGCGTTCAGCGAGAAATCAGAGCCGGACAGCCGACCTTCCATCATCTCGACATCATGCAGCGGCACGCCGATTTCCATCGCGATCGCCTGCCGCATCTGGTGACGGTCCAGTTCCTCGCCCCGCGCCAGCGCCTCGCGTTCCAGCCGCGCCTGAACCCGGCGCAGGTTGAAGAACAGCGATTTCTGACTGCTGGTGGACCCGGTGCGCACCATCGACCAGTTGCGCATCACGTAGTCCTGGATGCTCGCCTTGATCCACCACACGGCATAGGTGGAAAAGCGCACGCCGCGGTCCGGGTCAAACTTGTCGGCGGCCTTCATCAGGCCAAGGCTCGCCTCCTGGATCAGGTCGCCCATCGGTGCACCATAGCGGCGGAATTTCGACGCCATCGAGATGGCCAGCCGCATATAGGCTGTGATCAGGCGGTGAAGCGCCTCTTCGTCACGATGATCGCGCCAGGCATAGGCAAGTTTCAGTTCAGTCTCGGCGTCCAGCAATTCGGCCTTCATCGCGACTCGCGACAGGGACATGTCTTGCGGTGCATCAAGTGCCATTTCAAACCCCCAGTCTGTTGAGGCGCCACCCTGGCACCTTTCATACGTTCCGTTTGGATTTTGTTAATGTTACGAGGCATTCCCATGATCGGATCACTTAAAGATACGCCCGCCCCGTGGCCGGCGCTGACGCTGGTTTTGGGCGGCGCGGCCTCAGGCAAATCGTCTTTTGCCGAAGGATTGGCAGAAAAATGTTCTGCATCAAGGCTTTACCTTGCCACCGCCGAACCGGGCGATGCCGAGATGGAAACCAGGATCGCCGCCCACCGCGCCCGGCGGGGCGCGGGGTGGACCACGGCCGAGGCCGCCCTGCACACCCGCGACGCGCTGTCGCAGGCCCGCGGTGTGGTGCTGTTCGACTGCGCAACCATGTGGCTGAGCAATCACATGCTGGCAGGCCATGACATGACCCGCGAAACCGAAACCCTGCTGGACGATCTGGCCGCCTGCCCGGTTCCGGTCATTATCGTCAGTAACGAGCTTGGCCTCTCGGTCGTTCCCGAAAATGCGCTGGCGCGTCGATTTCGGCAGGCGCAGGGCGAGTTGAACCAGCGTCTGGCCGCGCAGGCCGGGCTGGTGGCGTTCGTCGCGGCAGGCCTGCCGATGGTCCTGAAAGGTCGGATGCCATGAGCCGCTTCTTCTGGGTCCGCCACGGTCCGACACATGCCAAAACCATGGTGGGCTGGTCCGACCTGCCCGCCGATCTGTCCGACACCGCCGCCCTTGACCGGCTGCACGCGGCCTTGCCCTCCGACGCGCTGATGATCTCGTCCGACCTGTCGCGCGCGGTGACCACCGCCGATGCCGTCACGCGCGGGCGCGACCGTCTGCCGCATGATCCCGACCTGCGCGAAATGCACTTCGGTGCGTGGGAATTGCAGCGCTTTGACCAGATCGAGGATCAGGCCCATATCCGCGCCTTCTGGGAAACCCCGGGCGACATCCGCCCCCCCGGCGGCGAAAGCTGGCATGATGTGGTGGCGCGGGTGGACCGGGCCGTGGCGCGTCTGCTGGCGGCGCATCCGGGGCGCGACATCGTGGCGGTGGCGCATTTCGGCGTGATCCTGACGCAACTGCAACAAGGCTTGCGCGTCGGCACCTACGATGTGTTCGGCCACAAGATCGACAACCTGTCGCTGACCGACCTGACCCATGGCGCGGACGGCTGGCAGGTGGGGCGGATCAATCATCGTCCGTGATCGCACTGCCCACGAAATTGCGTTTTCCGGGGCGCGGGTCAGCCGGTAACCTGCGACCAAAAGAGGACACCCGATGACATATGATCTGCTGATTGGGCAACGCGCCTATTCCTCGTGGTCGCTGCGCGGCTGGCTGCCTTTCGATGCCTTCGACATCCCCGTTCGCGTTCACCGCACCCGGCTCTACAGCCCGGAATTCGCGTCCGAGGTCGCCACTTTTGCAGGCGGGCGCACGGTGCCTGCGGCCAAGGCCCCCGATGGCAGCCGCCTGACGGACTCGCTGGCCATCGCCTGGCATCTGGCCGAGGCCTTTCCCGACCACGGGCTGTTGCCCGCCCCCGGACCGGCACGCGCGATGGCGCAAAGCCTGATCTGCGAGATGCACACCGGCTTTGGCGCCCTGCGTCAGGCCTGCCCGATGAACCTGCTGACCGGCTGGGCCGGGTTTGACCCGTCGCCCGCCGTGCAGGCCGATCTGGCGCGGATCGAGGCGATCTGGCAAGCCGCCCTGGATCAGTCCAGCGGGCCGTTCCTGTTCGGCAGCTACACCCTGGCCGATGCGTTCTTCGCTCCGGTGGCGGTGCGGATCGCGGGCTATGACTTGCCCGTGGGCGATGCGGCGCAGGCCTATGTCGCGGCACAGCTTGGCCATCCGCCGATGCGGCGCTGGCGCGCGATGGCGATCGCGGAAAACCGGGTGCTTTCGGGTTATGACCAGCCGCTGGATCGGATGCCCTATCCCGCCCCCGCCGCCCTGCCCGCCCGCGCAGTGCCGGACGGCCCTTCTGTCAACGCCGCCTGCCCCTATTCCGGCAAGCCGGTGACGGATTTTCTGGAGCTTGAGGGCCGGATATGGGGGTTTTGCAACCCGTTCTGCCGCGACAAGACCGTGGCAGACCCTGCCGCATGGGCGAAATTCATGGCGATGTGCACCGCTTGATAGGGCAGAGGGGGGCTGTCCGCCCCCCGTCGCGCGATGCGCGACTCCCCCCGAGGATATTTGCAGAGAGAGGAAGCAGGGGGCCTGCATTAACCATTCCTAAACCCTGCGCCGGTTAGCTGCACAAGGGGGCGTTAACCTTGATGCGAGGGTAAGGGCGGGAATGGTGGCACGGGCCTATACGGTGGCCTTCGAAGGCGTGACTGCCCGGCAGGTGGAGGTGCAATGCGCCGTCACCCCCGGCCTGCCCGCCTTTTCCATCGTCGGCCTGCCCGACAAGGCGGTGTCCGAGGCACGCGACCGGGTGCGCGCGGCGCTGTCGGCATTGGCGATCGCGCTGCCATCGAAGCGGATCACCATCAACCTGTCGCCCGCCGACCTGCCCAAGGAAGGCAGCCATTTCGACCTGCCCATCGCGCTGGCGCTGCTGGCCGCGCTGGAAATCATCCCGGCGGATGCCGCCGAAGGCACGACCGCGCTTGGGGAGCTTTCGCTGGATGGCTCTCTGGTGGCGGTGGTGGGCGCCCTGCCCGCCGCCATGTCCGCCGCCGAAGAAGGCCGGCTGCTGCTCTGCCCCCACGCCTCGGGGGCAGAGGCAGCCTGGGTCGGGGCGGCGCAGGTGATCGCGGCGCGCGGGCTGGCCGATGTGGTGCGCCATTTCACCGGGCAGGCCCCGCTGTCCCCCGCCGAACCGGGCGAGATCGTCAGCGAAACCGGCAGCCGCTGCCTGCGCGACGTCAAGGGGCAGGAACGCGCCAAGCGCGCGCTGGAGATTGCCGCCGCCGGTCGCCATCACCTGATGATGGTGGGCACGCCCGGCTCGGGCAAATCCATGCTGGCCGCGCGCATCCCCGGCATCCTGCCGCCGCTGACAGCACCCGAGGCGCTGGAAACCTCGATGATCCATTCTTTGGCCGGGTTGCTGGATGCCGGCGGGATCAACCGCACGCGGCCCTTTCGTGAACCGCATCACACCGCTTCGATGGCCGCCATTGTTGGCGGCGGACGCCGCGCCGGGCCGGGCGAGATCAGCCTGGCCCACAATGGCGTGCTGTTCATGGACGAGTTCCCCGAATTCCCGCGCACTGTTCTGGAAACCCTGCGCCAGCCGATCGAGACCGGCGAGGTGATGGTCGCCCGCGCCAATGCTCATGTGAAATATCCCTGCCGTTTCATGCTGGTGGCGGCGGCAAACCCCTGCAAATGCGGCTACCTGTCCGATCCGGGCCGGGCCTGTTCGCGCGCGCCCGTCTGTGGCGAGGATTACATGGGCCGCATTTCCGGCCCGCTGATGGACCGGTTCGATCTGCGGGTCGAGGTGCCGCCGGTGGCCTTCAGCGATCTTGATCTGCCGCCTTCGGGCGACACCTCGGCCACGGTCGGGGGGCGGGTGGCGGCGGCGCGCGCGGTGCAGATCGCGCGCGGCGGGCTGAACGCCGATCTGGAAGGCTCGGCGCTGGACCGCGCGGCCGCCCCCGACGATCAGGGCCGCGCCCTGCTGACCCGCGTGGCCGAGCGGTTTCACCTGTCCGCGCGCGGTTATCACCGGGTGCTGCGGGTGGCGCGCACCATCGCCGATCTGGACCACAGCGACACAGTACGCCAGCCCCATGTGGCCGAGGCGGTCAGCTATCGGCTGGCGCTGGCACATGCCGACGGATGAACCGGGCGGTGTTGCCGATGGCCTCGCGCGCCTCGGGGAACCAGCCGTCGAAGATCTGCCAGACATGGGGCGCATCCTCCCACATCTCCAGCCGCACATCGGTGCCCTGCGCGCGCAGCTTTGCCTCAAGCCTGACCGCGTCATCGCGCAGGATCTCGCTGTCAGAGACCTGCAGCAGGACCGGCGGACAGCCGGGAAACGCCGCAAACAGCGGCGAGGCGCGCGGATCATCCGGCGCGGTATCGCCCAGGATCAGCCCGGCCAGGAAATGCACCCGGTGGCCGGGGAAAAAGTGATCGCGTCGGCCGTTTTCCTGTACTGACGCGCCCGAAAAGGTCTGATCGCAGAACGGCGACCAGGCGAAACAGGCCGCCGGAGCCTGCCCGCGCTGGCACAACAGCGCCAGCAGCGCCAATGCGATGCCCCCGCCCGCGCTGTCACCGCCCAGAACGATGTCACCGGGCGCGTATCCAAGCGCCAGCAGATGCGCATGCGCCGCCTCCATATCGGCCAGTTGCGCAGGCACCGGATGCTCGGGCGCCAGGGCATAGGACGGCAGAAAGACTCGCAGGCCGGACATCCGCGCCAGCCGCGCGACCATGCGTTTGTGGGTGTTCGGACTGCCCGCAAAATAGCCACCGCCATGGGCATAGAGCAGCACCTTTCCCGGCACCGGCCGCGCCCGGGCCGAAACCCACAGCGCGCGGCGCGCGGCACCATCCGCTGCCCGGTAGGTGGTCTTGAGATAGAGGGCGAAGGGCACGTTGCGGAAAAACAGCCGCGCCGACATCTCCATCCCGCGCCGCAGGGGCGCAGGGTCGGTGGCGCGGGCGTTCATGGCGCGCATCCCGGGCCGCATCGCGCCCGCGATCAGGCGCATCGACAGGCTCATGCCCGGCGCGCCTCGATCGCCTCCCAGATCTTTCCGGCGACGTTGACCTCGTCGAACCGCTCAAGCTCCTGAATGCCGGTGGGCGAGGTCACGTTGATCTCGGTCAGGTAGGTGCCGATCACGTCGATGCCGACGAAAACCTGTCCCCTTTCGCGCAACAACGGACCGATGCGGGCGCAGATTTCCAGATCGCGCTCGGTCAGTGCGACCTTTTCGGGGCGGCCGCCCACATGCATGTTCGACCGCGTCTCGCCCTCGGCCGGGACACGGTTGATCGCGCCCACCGGCTCGCCATCCACCAGGATCACCCGCTTGTCACCCTTGGACACCGCCGGCAGGAATTTCTGCACGATCAGCGGCTCGCGCGAGAATCCGGTGAACATCTCGTAGAGCGACGACAGGTTGCGATCGGATTCGGTCAGCCGGAACACACCCGCGCCGCCGTTGCCATACAGCGGCTTGAGGATGATATCGCCGTGCTCGGCCTTGAAGGCACGGATCGTGGCCAGATCGCGGGCGATGGTGGTCGGCGGCGTCAGGTCGGGGAAATCCAGCACCAGCAGCTTTTCGGGGTAGTTGCGCACCCAGAACGGATCGTTGACCACCAGGGTGGCGGGGTGAATGCGCTGCAACAGGTGGGTGGTGGTGATGTAGAACATGTCGAACGGCGGATCCTGGCGCAGCCAGACCACGTCGAATTCGGACAGGTCCACCTCGACCTCGTCCCCGAGGCTGAAATGATTGCCCTTCTCGCGCCGCACGGTCAGCGGCCAGCCGCGCGCGGTGATCCGCCCCTGCTGATAGGCCAGCCGCTCGGGCGTGTAATAGAACAGCTCGTGCCCGCGCGCCTTCGCCTCTTCGGCGATGCGGAACGTGCTGTCGGCATTGATGTCGATGGGACCGATCGGGTCCATCTGGAACGCGATTTTCATACCGTCACCCCCTGGCCAGTGTCGCCACCTACATGGCGCATGGGCCGGGCATAGGCAATTCAGAATCCGCCAAAGGCATTTTCCACGATCCGGGCCCGGCCCTGCCCGTCGACCACCGCCAGGTCGAACCGCATGTCCGACAGCAGACCGTCGGGCTGCGTGCCGGCGAATTCCTGCGCGGCCATGCAGATGCGGCCGATCTGGCGCGCGGACAAGGCCGCCAGTGCCCGGTCAAAACAGCGGGCCGCCTTGACCTCGACAAAGACAAGCCCGGTGTCGTCGCGCAGGATCAGATCGATTTCGCCGCCGGCCCCGCGCCAGCGCCGCGCCAGAACCTGCGCCCCGGCCTCTGTATACAGGCGCGCCACCCGGTCCTCGGCCGCGGCGCCGGCCAGATAGGCGCGCTGGCCGCGGTCGCGGCGCGCGACCACCGGCGTGGCGGTGGCCAGTGCGGGATCGAAATGCTGCGTCATGTCATGTCCTGTTCCAGTTTCAGCGCCAGTTGATACACCTTGCGGCGCGGCAGCCCGGTCTGCGCGCTGATCCGGTCCGCCGCGTCCCTGACACTGTGCCCCTCAAGCGCCCCGCGCAGCAACTGTTCTAGATCATCTTCCCTAACACTTCCCAAATCCCCCCGGTCCACCAGCACGACGATTTCGCCTCTGGGCGGGTCATCCGTGCAGGTTTCGGCCAGTTCTGACAGGGTCCCGCTCCGGATCTCCTCGAATTTCTTGGTCAGTTCCCGACAAATCCGCGCCTGCCGGTCCGCGCCCAGCGCCTCGGCCGCGTCGCGCAGCATCGCCGCAACCCGCTTGGGCGATTCGTAGAACACCAGCGTCGCGGGCACCTCGCGCAGGGCCATGAGCGCGGATTTCCGCTGACCGCTGGCATTGGGCAGAAACCCCGCGAACAGGAACCTGTCGGTGGGCAGCCCGGCAATGCTGAGCGCCGTGATCGCCGCCACCGGCCCCGGGGCCGCCGTCACCGCATGCCCCGCCTCGCGCGCCGCGCGCACCAGATCGAACCCGGGATCGGCCACCAGCGGCGTGCCCGCCTCGGACGCATACAGCACCGAGCGCCCTTCGTGCAGCCACGCCAGCAGCTTCGGGCGCATCCGCGCGCCATTGTGTTCGTGATAGGCCACCAGCGGGCGATCCCCCATCGGCACGCCATGGATATCCATCAGCTTGCGCAGGCTTCGCGTGTCCTCGGCCACCAGCACATCGACCGACGCCAGCAGGTCCAGAGCCCGCAGCGTGATGTCGCGCGCATTCCCCAGTGGCGTCGCGATCAGGTACAACCCCGGCCCCTGCGCCCGCTTTTCCCAATTCGGCACTGGACCCCCTTCTCATGGCGTTTATGATTGCCCCGAATGCCACGAGGCGGCATCGCCGCCCAGACCCAGGGAGCCTTATCGCTCATGTTTGCTGTTTTGACCTCTGCCCGCAAGGTGCTGTGGCGCGTTGTGGCGCTGTTCTCGATCCTCGTTCTGGCCTCGTGCGAGGCCATTCCCGTCGCCGGCGGTGGTGGTGGCAAGGGCCAGCGCGTTGACCCGGGCGCGCCGGTGCCGGTGGCCCTTCTGGTGCCGCGCGGCGGTGGCAACTCGGGCGATGACGCGCTGGCACGATCGCTGGAAAACGCCGCGCGACTGGCCATTGCCGACCTTCAGGGCGTCGATGTCGACCTGCGTGTCTACGGCACCGCAGGCAACGCCGCGCAGGCCCAGCAGTCGGCCATGCAGGCGATCAGCGACGGGGCAAAGATCATCCTCGGGCCGGTCTATGCCGAATCCGCCAATGCCGTGGCGGTCGCCGCCGCGCCCCGATCGGTGAACGTGCTGTCCTTCTCGAACAACACCACCATCGCGGACGGCAACCTGTGGGTGCTTGGCCCGACGTTCCAGAACACCGCCAACCGGCTGGTGTCCTACGCCCGGGGTCAGGGCAAGTCGCGCTTCATGGTGGTTCATGCCGATGACGTGTCCGGCCAGCTTGGCAATCAGGCGATCCAGCAGGCCGTATCGCGCTCGGGCGGCAGCATCGTCGGCACCGTGTCGCATGAATTCTCGCAAGAGGGCGTGGTCTCGGCCGTGCCGCGGATCGTGTCGACCGCACGCGACGGCGATGCCGACGCGATCTTCATGACCGCCAACTCCGCCGGTGCCCTGCCGCTGCTGACGCAGATGCTGCCCGAGGCCGGGCTTGGGCCAGACGTGACGCAATACATCGGCCTGACGCGCTGGGACGTCCCGGCCCAGACGCTGGACCTGCCGGGGGTGCAGAACGGCTGGTTCGCAACGCCCGATCCGTCGAAAACCGCCGCTTTCCGCAGCCGCTATCAGGCGGCCAACGGCGAAGCCCCGCACCCGATCGCTGGTCTGGCCTATGACGGGATCGCGGCCATCGGGGCCCTGGCCAGCCGCGGGCGGCAGGACGCCCTCAGCGCCTCGTCGCTGACCCAGGGCGCCGGATTTGAAGGCACCGGAGGCATCTTTCGCCTGCGCGCCGACGGCACGAACGAGCGCGGCCTTGCCGTGGCGACGATCCGCAACAGACAGGTGGTTGTGATTGACCCTGCCCCAAGAGCGTTCGGTGGCGCCGGGTCCTGACCCGGCACTGCCCTTCCCCCCCGACATCCTGCCCGTCCCCGACGGCGACCTGATCTGCGCAGCCGAGGCGATATTCGACGCGCCTCGGGTGTTCGAGGATCTGGCCCGCGCGCTGGACGGCGTGCCGCTGACCGAGGCGCGCAGCGCCGTCGTTCCCGTGCTGATGGCCGCGCAAAAGCACGGGCGCGAGTCGATCGCCAGCGGCTTTGCCCTGCGCCCCTTCGATGCCCGCCCCACCGTGCGCGCCTATGCCTGGCTGACCGACTGCATCGTCACCTGCGCGCTGCACCTGTCGATGGATGTGCTGCACCCGAACGCCACGCCCACGCAGGGCGAGCGTCTGGCGCTGTTTGCCGTGGGCGGTTACGGGCGCGGCGAAATGGCCCCGCAATCGGATGTCGATCTGCTGTTCCTGACCCCCAGCAAGATCACCGGCTGGGCCGAAAGCGTGATCGAAACCATGCTGTACATCCTGTGGGATCTGCGGCTCAAGGTCGGCCATTCCAGCCGCACGATCCGCGATTGCATCCGCCTCGGCGCCGAGGATTACACCATCCGCACCGCCCTGCTGGAACACCGCTGGCTTGGTGGCGACGCCGATCTGGCCCAAGAGCTCGACCGTCGCCTGTGGGACGAGCTGTTCTCGCGCGGCGCCCCCGATTTCATCGAGGCGAAACTCGCCGAACGCGACAGCCGCCACATCAAGCAGGGCGAACGCTATGTCGTCGAACCCAACGTCAAGGAGGGCAAGGGCGGGCTGCGCGACCTGCAGACGCTCTACTGGATCGCCAAATACGTCCACCGGGTGCAGAACGTGCAGGAACTGGTCGGCCTGCGCGTGTTCCGGGCCGAGGAATTCCAGACCTTCACCAAGGCCGAGAACTTTCTCTGGGCCGTACGCTGCCACCTGCATCTGATCACCCGCCGCCCGGCGGATCAGCTGACCTTCGACATGCAGGTCGAGGTCGCCGCCCGCATGGGCTACACCGACAAGGGCGGCCGCCGCGCGGTCGAGCATTTCATGCAGGACTACTTCCGCCACGCCACCGGCGTCGGCGATCTGACCCGCATCTTCCTGACCCAGCTCGAAGCGGCCCATGCCAAAAGCGCCCCGCTGCTGGAACGCATCTTTCGCCGCCGCCCCAAGGTCAAACCCGGCTACAAGGAAGAGCACGGCCGCCTTGCCATCGTCGATGACGCCGAGTTCCTGTCCGACAAGATGAACCTGCTGCGCCTGTTCGAGGAAGGCCTGCGCACCGGCATGCTGATCCATCCCGACGCCATGCGCCTTGTCACCGCCAACCTGCACCTGATCGACGAGGACATGCGCACAGACCGCGAGGCACGGCGCATCTTCCTCGATCTGCTGCTGAAACACGGCAACCCCGAACGCGCCCTGCGCCGCATGAACGAACTGGGCGTGCTGGCCGCCTTCATCCCCGAATTCGCGCCGGTCGTGGCGATGATGCAGTTCAACATGTACCACAGCTATACCGTGGACGAGCACACGATCCAGTGCATCCGCGTGCTCAGCCAGATCGAGCACGGCGACCTGACCGAGGAACTGCCGGTCGCCAGCCGCATCCTCAAGGCCGGGGTGAACCGCCGCGTCCTCTATGTTGCGCTGATGCTGCATGACATCGGCAAGGGCCGCGACGAGGATCACTCGATCCTGGGCGCCCAGATCGCCCGCAAGGTCGCCCCGCGCCTTGGCCTGAACCGGGTCGAATGCGACACCGTGGAATGGCTGGTGCGCTATCACCTGTTGATGTCCGACATGGCGCAGAAACGCGACCTGTCCGACCCGCGCACCCTGCGCGATTTCGCCAAGGCGGTGAAAACCCGCAAGCGGCTCGACCTGCTGACCGTGCTGACGGTCTGCGACATCCGCGGCGTCGGCCCCAACACCTGGAACAACTGGAAGGCCATGCTGCTGCGCCAGCTGCACCGCGAAACCGCCCGCGCGCTGGAACACGGGCTCGAAGAGGTCAACCGCGAGAACCGCGGGGCCGAGGCCCGCCGCGCCCTGCGCGACGCCCTGACCGGCTGGGACGCTGCCGCGCTGAAGCGCGAAACCGGGCGGCACTACGCGCCCTACTGGCAGGGGCTGGACACCGCCACCCAGGCCGTGTTCGCCGGGCTGCTGCGCGACCTGTCCGACACCGAGATCGCCATCGACCTGGCCGTGGATCACGACCGCGACGCCACCCGCGCCTGTTTCGCGCTGGCCGATCACCCGGGCATCTTCTCGCGGCTCGCCGGCGCGCTGGCGCTGGTGGGGGCCAACGTGGTCGACGCGCGCACCTATACCTCCAAGGATGGCTATGCCACCGCCGTGTTCTGGATTCAGGACGGCGACGGCAGCCCCTACGAGGACGAGCGCCTGCCCCGCCTGCGCGACACCATCCGCAAGACCCTGACCGGCGAGATCAGACCGACCGAGGCGATCCGCAGCCGCGACAAGATCAAGAAACGCGAACGCGCCTTCCGCGTGCCCACCTCGATCACCTTCGACAACGAGGGGTCCGAGATCTATACCATCATCGAGGTCGACACCCGCGACCGTCCCGGCCTGCTGTTCGACCTGACGCGCACGCTGGCCAATGCCAATGTCTACATCGCCAGCGCCGTGATCGCGACCTATGGCGAACAGGTGGTCGACACCTTCTACGTCAAGGACATGTTCGGGCTGAAGTTCCACTCGGGCACCAAGCAGAAGGCGCTGGAGAAGAAACTGCGCGAGGCAATCAGCGCCGGCGCGGAACGGGCGGTATCGGGGCAGTAGTTGCGGGCTGCGCTGCCCTGCCCGACATCAAGAGCCGTCCGCATCAGGCAGGTCATCCCCGCGAATCCGCCCTGCGCACCCCACGGGACGCGCACCAAGCCGCGCGAGCGCCGACACGCAGGGTGGCGATCCGACGTTGGTGTGAGCCAGTTTATCCACGCCGAACCTTCCAACCTGCGTTGGTGCCAAACCATCAGCCAATCTCCACCCCGGGGGGCGGGTCGGCGATCGCGCGGCGGCCTGCGGCCTTGAGTCCGCGCGCGGGGTCCGGGGCGGAGGTTTGTTTTTGGGTGACTGAAGTGAGACTCTGCTCGATGGCATGTTGGACGGCTTGCGGGACGGAGCGGACATTCCAGCTTACGAGCTGTCTGTTCTCAAAGAGGAATCATAGCTTGTAGCTCATCCTCAAAGCAGAGTTTTCAAACCCGACTGAACGGTAGAACGCGTGAGCTTCTTTGCGTTCCAGGCCGGTGGTCAACTCGATCGTCTCGCATCCGCTTTCTTGCGCGAGTAGCAGCGCTTCATCGACGAGGGCGCGACCGATGCCCTGCCGTCGTCTCAGCTGATCGACAACCAGAGTCGTAATACGGGCCAAGGGCTTAGGATAAAACAACAATGGCGCAATGTGGAGAGCAACCATACCGACTGGCGCGCCGCGGTCAACAGCAAGAATTGCAAGGTCTTGTTCGTGATCTTCAACCAATCCCCAGCGCCGGGAAATTTCTTCGGCGGAATGACTAAACCCCATTCCGATCATCAACTGTGCAATGGATTTAACATCCGAATACTCGGCGCGACGGAAGGTAATATTAGATCGCATTTCGTTTCACTACATCGCCACTGTTAAGCAAGTTTAACTTTCGGAGATCCCGGTCAATATGGGCTCTTTTCGACCCCTCCCCCATCTGCAAAGACATTACCGACAGCATCGCGCCACAATTCCGCAGTCCTCCGCACCACATACCATTCGGCACACCGCAACGCACCACGCCGACCCTACTCCCCCACCTTCTTGACGAATTGCGACTTCAGCCCGATCTGGCCCACGCCCGGCACCTTGCAGTCGATGTCGTGATCGCCGCTGACCAGACGGATGCCGCGCACCTTGGTGCCGACCTTGATGGTGGTGGACGAGCCTTTCAGCTTCAGGTCCTTGATCACCGTCACCGTATCGCCATCGCTCAGGATGTTGCCGACGCTGTCGCGCACCGCATAGGCCTCGTCCGGGGCTGCATCGGCGGACCACTCATGCCCGCATTCCGGGCAGGTCAGCAGCGCGTCCATCCGGTAGGTGAAGGCCGAGGCGCAGGTCGGGCAAGGGGGCAATGTATCGTCCATACTCCGCCCTTTACGCCGCGAAATGCGGGTTGACCAGCACCACAAAGGTCAACAGGGCCACAGGCAACGGCCTGCGCACGGGATGTGCATGGTTCGTGCATGGCCGGCGCATCGCTATTTTCGCGTGTCGACAAAGCGTTACCCCTGATTTCCGGCGGGGCGCAGCCGCCCCCTTTCCCCGCCCCCCGCGATCCGCTAAACCCGGTCATACCCATACAGGCAAGGCCCGCCCATGAAACCCATCCGCCTGATGCGCGGCTTTCTGACCGTCGGATTCTGGACCCTCGCCAGCCGCATCCTGGGGTTCGTGCGCGAAATCCTGATCCTCGCCCTCATCGGCCCCGGTCCCGTAATGGACGCCTTCGTCGCCGCCTTCCGCCTGCCCAACATGTTCCGCCGCTTCTTTGCCGAAGGCGCGTTCAACGCAGCGTTTGTGCCGATGTTTTCAAAGAAGTACGAGGGCGAGGAGGATGCCCAGAGGTTTGCCCGCGACGCCTTCAACGGGCTGGCGCTGGTGGTTCTGGCGCTGACCGCGCTGGCGATGGTGTTCATGCCCGCGCTGGTCTGGGCCACCGCCGAGGGCTTTGTGGGCGACGCGCGGTTCGACCTGACGGTCAGCTATGGCCGCGTGGTGTTTCCCTATATCCTGTGCATGTCGCTGGCCGCGCTCTTTTCCGGCATCTTGAACGCCACCGGGCGTTTTGCCGCCGCCGCCGCCGCGCCTGTGCTGCTCAACATCTTCGTCATCATCGCAATGGTCATCGGCCACCAACTCGGCGGTCCGGTGATCTGGTGGCTGATATGGGCTATCCCGTTGGCAGGACTGGCACAATTGGCGCTGGTCTGGCGCGCGGCGCATGGTGCCGACATCTCCGTCATCCCCGGTCGCCCCCGCTGGACCCCCGACATGCGCCGCATGATCGTGGTGGCCGTGCCGGCCGCGCTGGCGTCGGGCGTGTTGCAGGTCAACCTGCTGGTGGGGCAACTGGTGGCGTCCAACACGCCCAACGCGCTTAGCTGGCTTTATGCCGCCGACCGGCTGTATCAACTGCCGCTCGGGGTGGTGGGCATCGCCGTGGGCGTGGTGCTGCTGCCCAGCCTGTCGCGGCATCTGAAATCGGGCGATGCGGCCGAGTCGCAAAACGCGCTCAGCCGCGCGGGCGAGGTCAGCCTTGCCCTGACCCTGCCCGCCGCCGTAGCCCTGATCGTGGTGCCTTTGCCCGTGGTTTCAGTGCTTTACGAACGGGGCCAGACCACCAGTGATGACAGCGCCGCGATCGCCATCGCTGTGGCGATCTATGGTCTGGGGCTGCCTGCCTTCGTGCTGCAAAAGGTTCTGCAACCACTGTTTTTCGCGCGCGAGGATACCCGAAGCCCGTTCCGCTATGCCGTGGTCGCGATGGTGGTCAACGCCGTGGTTGCCATCGGCCTGTCGGTCTGGATCGGCTGGATCGCGGCGGCCATCGCGGCCACCGTGGCAGGCTGGGCGCAGGTGGCGCTGCTGTATCGGGGCACGCGGGCGATGGGCGAGATCGCGCGTTTTGACGTGCGGTTCCGCCGGCGGATGTGGCGCATCATTCTGGCCAGCGTGCTGATGGGCGTTGTGCTGTGGGGGATGACCCTGCTGCTGGGGCCGTTCCTTGGCACACCGGGCTGGCGCTATCTGGCGCTGGCCGCGATGATCGCGGCGGGCATCGCAAGCTATCTTGCGATTGCCCAGATCATCGGCGCGCTGCACCTGTCCGATTTCCGCCGCGCCCTGCGACGCGGCGGCTGACGGTTCAGATCAGCCCCTCGGCCCGGAACAGCGCCAGCACATCCGCCTCGGGGCGGGCGCCGTAATGTCCGATCACCTCGGCGGCGGCGATGCAGCCCATGCGCCCGGCAACCTCAAGGGCTTGCCCGGTGGCCAGACCATACAGGAACCCGGCGGCAAACTGATCGCCCGCGCCCGTGGCGTCCACGGGCGTGACCGGAGTGACCGGCACGGTCACCGTTTCCTCGCCGCGCACCAGCACCACGTCATGGCCCGACCGGGTGCAGACGATCAGCCCGCTGTCGGCGGCGGCCTGTTCCAGCGCCGTGCCCAGATCGTCGGTTTCATACAGCGATTTCCACTCGTGCTCGTTGCCGATCACGTAATCCAGCGATTTGACCAGCCGCCGGAAATCGGCGCGGTGGCGGTCCACGCAGAACGGATCGGACAGGGCGATGCCCGCCTGCCCGCCACCGGCGCGGCACAGTTCTGCGGCACGTTCGAACGCCTGTTTGCCCTTGGGCTTGTCATACAGATATCCTTCGAGAAACAGGATCTGCGCGCCGCCCGCCACGGTGTCGGGCACATCGTCGGGGCCAAGCTCGGACGAGATGCCAAGATAGGTGTTCATCGACCGCTCGCCATCCGCCGAGACAAAGATCATGCTGCGCGAGGTCGGCAGTTCGCCCCCCGCCACCGGATCGTTTACGAAATCGGTGCCATCCTCGGCCATGCCGGCGGCATAGAACCGGCCCAGATCGTCATCATGCACCCGCCCGATAAAGGCCGTGCTGAGGCCAAGCGCCCCCACCCCGGCCACCGAGTTGGCAACCGATCCGCCGGGGGCCTGCACGCGGTTGTGCATCTGGTCATACAGGAACTCGCCGCGCTCTTGCTCGACCAGTTGCATCACGCCCTTGTCGATGCCCATGCGGGTCAGGAACTGGTCGTCACATTGCGAAATCACGTCCACCACGGCATTGCCGATCCCGACGAGCTGGTATCTGGTCATTGTGTCTTTTCCTCGAATTGGCACAGGTCACGGATCAGGCAGGCACCGCATTTCGGCTTGCGCGCGACGCAGATATAGCGCCCGTGCAGGATCAGCCAGTGGTGTGCATGATGTTGATAATCGACCGGAATATTGTCTTCGATCGCGCGTTCCACCGCGACCACGTCGCGCCCGGGGCAGATGCCGGTGCGGTTGCCCACGCGAAAGATATGCGTGTCCACCGCCTGCGCCGGGTAATGCCACCACATGTTCAGCACCACGTTCGCGGTCTTGCGCCCGACCCCCGGCAGCGCCTGCAAGGCGGCGCGGCTGTTGGGCACCTCGCCGCCATAGTCGTCGACCAGGATACGCGCCATCTTGATCACGTTCCTGGCCTTGTTGCGATACAGGCCGATGGTCTTGATATGCTGGGTCACGCCCTCTTCGCCCAGTTCCAGCATCTTTTCGGGCGTGTCGGCCACGGCAAACAACCCGCGCGTTGCCTTGTTCACGCCCGCATCCGTCGCCTGCGCGCTCAGCGCGACGGCGACGACAAGGGTATAGGCGTTCACATGCTCCAGCTCGCCCTTGGGTTCGGGCTCGGCCGCGTGAAAGCGGTCAAAGATCGCGCGGATCGTATGATAGTCGAGCTGCTTTGCCATCGCCGACGGGTATGCCCGATGGCCGTGGGGGCGTCCAGCAGGTTGCGCAGGTTTCGGGTCGCGGGTTGCACGTGTCAGGGGTAGTCTGCCCGCAAAGGAGACAGTGATGACCATCCAGACGCCCGAAAGCCGCTATCACTACCACGTCATGCGCCGCGCGCTGGATCTGATCGACGCCGCCGAGGCGCCCCTGTCGCTGGAGGAATTGGCCAGTGCCATGGGGATGAGCGCGGCGCATTTCCAGCGCCTGTTCACGCAATGGGTCGGCGTCAGCCCCAAGCGGTATCAGCAATACCTGGCCCTTGGTCAGGCCCGCGCGTTGCTGGCCAGCCGCCACACGGTGCTTGAGGCGGCGGATGGAGCGGGCCTGTCGGGTTCGGGCCGGCTGCACGACCTGTTCCTGCGGTGGGAGGCGATGCGCCCCGGCGATTACGCCCGCGGCGGTGACGGGCTGCTGATCCGTTGGGGCTGGTTCGACACGCCCTTTGGCCGCACGCTGGCCATGGCCACCGATCACGGTCTGTGCGGCATGGCCTTTGCCGAGGAAACCGGCGAGGCCGCCGCCATGGCCGACCTGCGCGCGCGCTGGCCCAAGGCCGAGTATGTCGAGGCGCCCGAGGCGATCCGCCAATGGGTCGACGCCGGTTTTGCCCAAAAGGGCGAGGCGCGGCTGCACATGATCGGCGCGCCGTTCCAGATCAAGGTCTGGGAGGCGCTGATGCAGGTGCCCACCGGCCATGTCACCACCTATTCCGACATCGCGCAGGCCATCGGCCACCCCAAGGCCGTGCGCGCCGTGGGCACGGCTGTCGGGCGCAATCCGGTCAGTTTCCTGATCCCCTGCCACCGCGCGCTGCGCAAGTCGGGCGGACTGGGGGGCTATCACTGGGGTCTGCCAGTCAAGCGCGCGATCCTGGCCTGGGAAAGCGCGCGCACCGGGGCCTGATCAGAGATGCAATCGGCAGCGTGACACAACGCCCGATGCGCGAAAACCCGCCGAGATCACTGCCGTGGCCTGTTGGGTCGCCCGCAAGGCGCGCATATACTGCGCCCGATCCGTTTCGCGGACCAGTAATGAACGTTCAAAGGCATAACACCATGATCCGAGCATCGAAAATCTCTCTTTCCGTCGCGGGCGCGGCACTGCTGCTGACCACCGCCTGCACCGTCGAACCCGCTGAAAACACCCGCCGGGGTGCCATCACGGGTGGTATCCTGGGCGCGGTCGTGGGGGCCGCAACCAGCGATGACGGCGCACGCGGCGTCATCCGGGGTGCGGCCATCGGTGCCGCAGCCGGCGGCGGCATCGGCTATGCCCTTGACGCGCAAGAGGCCGAGTTGCGCCGCGGTCTGGGCAACAGCGCGACCGTCACCAACACCGGCGACCGTCTGATCGTGTCGATGTCGCAGGATATCCTGTTTGCCACCGACAGCGCGGTGCTCGATCCCGGCATCCGCAGCGAGCTGCGCACCGTGGCCGCCAGCCTGAACAAGTACCCGCAATCGCGCGTGCAGGTGCTGGGCCATACCGACAACACCGGTGCCGCAAGCTACAACATGGACCTGTCGCAGCGCCGGGCGGCCTCGGTCTCGGCCGAACTGATTTCGGCAGGCGTAGCCTCAAACCGCATCCAGAGCATCGGCCGGGGCGAAGATCAGCCTGTTGCCTCGAACCTGTCCCCCGAAGGCCGGGCACAGAACCGCCGGGTGGAAATCGTGATTTTGCCCACCACCTGATCGGCAGATAGACGACACAGGCAAACGCCCCGCGTCCTCGCGGGGCGTTTTGCGTTTGTCATTACCCGCACTTCACACCCCCGTTTGCGCGTCACACCCCTTGTGCGATCGCGCGGGTTTTGGACCGCGCGGCTGCGCGCTATGTGATGACGCGAAGCAACAATATGGAGCGAGACATGAGCACACCGAACCTTCTGGGCATTTCCGGGTCGCTGCGCGCCGGATCGACGAACCGCAAATTGCTGCGCGCCGCCGTGCAGGAATTCGGCGACGTCAGCTACACCGAAGCGGACCTTAATTTTCCGCTCTACGATGGCGATCTGGAGGCTGAAAAGGGCGTTCCCGCTGAGGTTCAGACCCTGTCCGATCAGATCAGGGCGGCGAATGCGGTGCTGATTTCCACGCCTGAATACAACAAGGGCATTTCCGGCGTGCTGAAGAACGCGCTGGATTGGGTCAGCCGCACGCAGAACCCCTGGGCCGACAAGCCCGTTGCGATCATGTCGGCCACCGCAGGCCGCGCCGGGGGCGAGCGCACCCAGGTCATGCTGCGCATGTGTCTGTTCACGTTCCGCCCACGCCTGTTGCAGGGCCCCGAAGTGCTGGTGGCCGCGTCCTCGGACGCGTTCGATGAAAACGGCAAGCTGTTGGGCGACATGAACCAGAAGACGCTGGCCGACCTGATTGCCGCGCTGAAATCCGAGATGGCGCGATAGGCCCTTGGGCGCGGTCAGTCGTGGCGCAACCGCGCCCGCAGCCGCGCCCAGCCCCCGGGCACCAGCACGATGGTGGCCGCAAAGCCCGCGCCAAACCCCACCAGATCTGCCAGCCACGTGGCATCGGCCCCGAACAGCAAGCCAAACACCAGCTTGATCCCCAGCAGGAACCCGATCAGCACAAAGGCCCGCGCGCCGTTCGATCCGGAACTGACCAGCCGCACATACAGCAGATAGGTGAACGCCCCGATCAGCGCGTAGACACCGGGAAATCCGCCCAGCAGCCAAGGCTGCGCCACGATCAGCACCCCGTGCACCAGCGCACCGGCCAGCGTGCCGATGACGAACACCGCCAGCGTGGCCCATTGCGACAGCACCTCGCCCACGAACTTGCCAAGAGCCAGCAGCATGACGCCGACGAACAGCGCATGGGTAAATGACCCATGCACGAACGGATAGGTGACGAAGCGCAGGGCATGCTCGGGCGGGTATCTGCCCTGATCCAGCATCCAGCGAAAGATATCCGACGAAAACCCGTAATCCTGAATCGCCCCCACACGCCAGCCCACCGCCTGCGCCCCGCCCAGCAGGCCATTGGCCCCCAGGGTGAACAGCGCCTCGACCGCCATGATGGCCAGAAACAGCGCCGATACCGTCGGCGGCAGCGGGTTCACCGGGCTTATGTTGGGATCTTGCATAGCGGGCCTCTGCTTGACGGTGGTTGGGGGCATGGGTAAGCCACCCGCAGCCATAAATCCAGACAGGAGACCGGCCATGTCGGATGCGACACAGGCGACAACAGGCGACGCGACATTCAAGCACCGGGTGTTTTCCGGCATCCAGCCCTCGGGCGGGCTGACGCTGGGCAATTATCTGGGCGCGATCAAGCGCTTTGTCGACATGCAGGATCAGGGGATCGAGACGCTGTATTGCGTGGTCGACATGCACGCGATCACCGTCTGGCAAGACCCCGAGGCACTGCGCCGCCAGACCCGTGAACTGGCCGCCGGATACCTTGCCGCCGGGCTGAACCCCGACCGGTCGATCCTGTTCAACCAGTCACAGGTGCCCGAACACGCGCAGCTTGGCTGGATCTTCAACTGCGTGGCCCGCATGGGCTGGATGAACCGCATGACGCAATGGAAGGACAAGGCGGGCAAGAACGCCGAAAAGGCCTCGCTCGGCCTGTTTGCCTATCCCTCGCTGATGGCGGCCGACATCCTGCTGTATCACGCCACCCATGTGCCGGTGGGCGAGGATCAGAAACAGCATGTCGAGCTGACGCGCGATATCGCCGCCAAGTTCAACAACGACTACGATGTCGCGTTCTTTCCGCTGACCGAGCCGGTGATCGAAGGGGCCGCCACGCGGGTGATGAGCCTGCGCGACGGGTCCAAGAAGATGTCGAAATCCGACCCGTCCGACATGAGCCGGATCAACATGACCGATGATGCCGACACCATTGCAAAAAAGATCCGCAAGGCGAAAACCGACCCCGAGCCGCTGCCCGACACGATGAAGGGTCTCGACGATCGCCCCGAGGCGCGCAACCTGGTGCGGATCTACGCGGCGCTCGCCGAAATGACGCCCGATCAGGTGCTGGCTGACTTTGGCGGGCAGCAGTTCTCGGCGTTCAAACCAGCGCTGGTCGATTTGGCGGTGGACAAGCTGGCCCCGATCTCGACCGAGATGGCGCGGCTGATGCAGGATCCGGCCGAGATCGACCGGATCCTGGCCGGGGGGGCCGCCCGCGCCCGGGCAATCGCCACGCCCATTCTGGAGCGCACCTACGATATCGTTGGCATGGTGCGGGGCTGACCCGGTTCACAAAACGGTCATCGGCGCGTCACGGAATCGATTCCGGGCGCGCCTAAATCTAAAGATACAGCTTTTGATGCTGTCCTAAGGTCGGGTCCTGTCCCCAAAAGTCCCGGTCCGACACATACGAGTGAACTTGGGGTGCGCCAGCACCGGAAAACCCCTTTTCCAGAATGCGCCCCCCGGTGCCCCAGCGGCGCCGGGGGTATTCCTGACTTTACCTTTCCGCGTGCAGGATGTTTCATCCCGCTCAGGGGAAGCCAAACCATGTCCGCAAAGACGCGCCGCACCATTCTGGATCAGGCCATCGCCGATTGGTCGGCGCAGGGCGTGATCACCGAAGCGCAGGCAGACCGGATGCGGGCCGACCTGCCCGCCCCGGGCGCCGGCTGGGGCTTCGGCGCGGTGATGATCCTGCTGGGCTGTGCGTGCCTTGGCGCAGCGGTGATCACCTTCGTCGCCGCCAACTGGGAGGACATGACCCGGCTGATGCGCGCAGGCGTGGTCTTTTCCGCGCTCTGGGCCACATGGGGCGTGGCCATCTGGGCCGGGCGGCGCGGTGCGGTCTGGTGGTTCGAAGGGCTGACCGCGCTGGCCTGCACGGCCTATGGCGCGACGATCATGCTGGTGGCACAGATTTATCACATTCAGGGCAATGCCGCCGATGCGGTCTGGCTGTGGGCGGCGGGCACCCTGCTGGCGGCGGCCCTGCTGCGCGGGCAGGCGATGCTCGCCCTTGCGCTGGTGCTGTTCTTCACGTGGTTCGTCATGGGTATCGAGGAGGATTTCAGCCCGCGCAACCTGATCTGGCTGGCCAGCATCGCCCTGGGCGCGGGGCTCGCATGGCTGAACCACAGCCGCGCGGGCGCGCATCTGGTGACACTGTCGCTGGCAGCGTGGCTGCTGGTGGCGCTGTTTCAGAGCGATCCGACACAGATGCGCCTGATCGCGGGCCTTGCCGGGCTGCTGGCACTGGGGGGCTGCGCGCTGTTTTCGCTGGGCGGTCCGCGCTGGCTGCGCGGGTTCGAAACCGCACTTCTGGCCTATGTGATGCTGGGCGCAGGTGGTCTGGTGCTGCTGCTGGCCTTCGTGCCCGAGCTGCCCGATCGCGGCACGGCCGATGCCTGGGTCTGGGGTGTGGCCGCGGCCTTTGCACTGACCGCAGGGCTGAGTGTGATCGGGCGTGCGCTCGGGCGTGCGACCGCCTATGACCTGGCGGTGACGGCAATCGCGATCGCGTTGGCATGGCTGGTATTCGCGCTGCTGGACCATCCCTGGTCCAGTGCTGCGGCGGCGCTGGCGATGGCGATCTGGGTGCTGCGCATGGGCTGGCGGCTGGACATCCGCGCCCTGCGCGCGCTGGGGCTGATCGGATTCATCCAATCGATGATGCTGATCTATGCCGAGACCCTGGGCAGCCTGATCGGCACCGCCGGGTTCTACCTGGGCGCGGGCGTGATCCTGTTGGCCGGGGCCTGGGGCGCGCGGTATCTGCGCCCCGGTGACGCAGAGGTGCAGCCATGACACTGCGCCTGTCGCGCCGGCTGATCCTGCCCGCGGCCCTGATCGCCGCACTGGTCCAGACCGCGCTGGCGGGCAAGATGATCGTGGATCGCGCCGCCCTGCTGCGCGACGGCGCCGAGGTGGTGCTGGCCACCGGCTTTGTCGATCCGCGCGACCTGTTTCGCGGGCATTACGTGGTGCTGAACCTGACCATCAGCCAGTTACCCAAGGACAGCGTCGCGGTTTCCGGCTCCCCGATCCTGGGCAACCCGGTCTGGGTCGAGCTGACGGCTGCGCCCGACAGCGATTTCTGGCAACCGGCCCGCCTGCATGCCGCCCTGCCGGATATGGCACAGGCCCCGGTGCTGCGCGGCACGCTGGTGGGCGATTATGGCGACATCTATTCCATACAATTTCCCATCGACCGCTTTTTCGCCCCGAAATTGCGCGCACAAGAGCTGGAAGACCTGCGGGCCGAGTCACGGCTGGGAGTGATCCTGGCCCTTGCCCCCGACGGCGAGGCCGCCATCAAGGGCATCACCGTGGATGGCGCGCGCCTGTATGAAGAGCCGCTTTACTAGCCGCCTCTGGCTGATAAGGTCCGCCGGATCAGACATGCAAAAGGAACAGCCCATGGCCTCTGGCACCAACATCCGCACCTATTTCGACGGCCAGTGGCATGATGGCGATATCGCGGTGATCCGCGCGGCGGATCACGGGGCGTGGTTGGGATCGGGCGTGTTTGACGGGGCGCGGTTCGTGAACGGGCTGGCCCCCGACGTGGAGGCGCATTGCGCCCGCGTCAACCGCTCGGCCCGCGCGCTGGGGCTGACACCGACGGTGTCGACCGAAAACATGGTGCAGATGGTATGGGACGGGTTGGCCGCCTATCCGCGCGATGCGGCGGTGTATATCCGCCCGATGTACTGGGGCATCGACGGCGACGCGACCGCCATCGTGCCCAGCGAGGATGCCACCGGCTTTGCCATCTGTCTGGAACAGATCGCGATGGCCCCCGAAACGGCCACCACCACGCTGGGGCGCACGCAGTTCCGCCGGCCCGTGCTGGAAAGCGCCGTGGTCAATGCCAAGGCCGGCTGCCTGTATCCCAACAACGCCCGCATGCTGCGCGAGGTGAAGGCGCGCGGCTTCGGCAACGCGCTGGTGGCCGACGCGATGGGCAACGTCGCCGAAAGCGCCACCGCCAATGTGTTCATGGTGCGCGATGGGGCGGTGTTCACGCCAATCGCCAACGGCACCTTTCTGGCCGGCATCACCCGCGCGCGGCACATGGCCAACCTGCGCGCCGACGGGGTCGAGGTGCATGAATGCGTGCTGGGGTTCGAGGACTTTCAGGCGGCGGACGAGGTGTTCCTGTCCGGCAACATGAACAAGGTCACGCCGGTGACCGCCTTTGAAGACACGCAGTACCAGGCCGGTCCGGTAACCAGACGCGTGCGCGAGTTGTACTGGGACTGGGCGCACAGCACCGCCTGACCCGTTGTGCCGGGCGATTTGCGCAGGCAGGGGCGCTGCCCCTCTTGGGCCCCTGGCCCAATTCACCCCGGAGTTTATCTGGCAAGATGAAGGCGGACGCGCGGTGTTGCCACGCCCGCGGCACTGCGCCATGATCGGCCAATCTGAGGGAGAGGCACCAGCATGCGCAAGTTCATGGTCGTTCTGGACGACAGCCGCGAATGCCTTAACGCGATGCGTTTTGCCGCGATGCGGGCGGCGCGGACGGGCGGTGGCGTGGTGATCCTGTCGGTCATCCCGCCAGAAGAGTTCAATCACTGGATCGGCGTGGGTGACATCATGCGCGAAGAGGCGCGCGAGCGCATCCATGCGCATTTCGAGGTGTTCGCCAAGTGGATGCGCGACAAGCAGGGCGTCGATCCGGATCTGGTGATCCGTGAGGGCGAGGCGGTGCCGCAGATCCTCGCCCAGATCCGCGAGGACAGTTCCATCGGCGTTCTGGTCCTGGGGGCCGGAACAGACAAGAAGGGCCCTGGCCCCCTGGTCACGCAACTGAGCAAGAACGCGGGCTCCCTTCCGGTGCCGGTCACCATCGTGCCCGGCGATCTGTCCAAGGAGCGGCTGGAATCGATCACCTGAGTATGCGGCGTGGCGTAGGGTGGGTGCCAACCCACCGCCCCGTCCAGATTAGAATCGTTCCAAACCTTGACTCATGACCGTCGGGGGCGCATATCTGGTGCAATCCGACAAAAGGTGCAGCCAAGATGTTCATTCAAACCGAGTCCACACCCAACCCCGCAACGCTGAAATTTCTGCCCGGTCAGACCGTGCTGGAAAGCGGCACGGCGGATTTCCCGTCCCCCGACGCGGCGGGCACTTCGCCGCTTGCAGGCCGCATCTTTGCCGTGCAGGGCGTGTCAGGCGTGTTCTTCGGCACCGATTTCGTCACCGTGACCAAGGGCGAGACGGTCGAATGGGACCATATCAAACCTTCCATCCTTGGCGCGATCATGGAGCATTACCAGTCCGGCCAGCCGGTCATGGCGGGCGAGGCGCAGCCGGGGTCTGGCCATGCCGATCACAGCGGCCCGGATGCCGAAGTCGTGGGCCAGATCAAGGAACTGCTGGACACACGCGTGCGCCCTGCCGTGGCACAGGATGGTGGCGACATCACCTTTCACGGCTTTGAACGCGGCGTCGTCTACCTGCACATGCAGGGGGCCTGCGCGGGCTGCCCGTCCTCGACCCTGACGCTGAAAATGGGGATCGAGAACCTGTTGCGCCACTACATCCCCGAAGTGACCGAGGTGCGCCCGGTTGCCGTCTGACGCACTGGTTCTGGCATTCGACACATCGGCGGCGCATTGCGCCGCCGCTTTGCTGTCCGGCGACCGGATCGTGGCCCAGCGGGCCGAAGACATGGCGCGCGGGCAGGCCGAGCGGCTGTTTCCCCTGCTGGACGACATGCTGACCGAGGCAGGCGTGGCCTGGGCCGATCTGACCCGCATCGGCGTCGGCATTGGCCCCGGCAACTTCACCGGCATCCGCATTTCCGTTTCTGCCGCGCGCGGGCTGGCGCTGTCGTTGGGCATCCCTGCCATCGGCGTTTCCACGTTTGACGCCATCCGGCACGACCAACCACAGGCTCGCGCGGCCGTGCCCGCGCCGCGCGATCATGTCTATCTGGTGCAGGACGGAACGCCCGTGCTGCTGCCGCGCGATCAGGCCGGGCCGGGCCTGACGTTTCCGCCCGCCCCTGCCGATCTGGCCATGGCCATCGCGCAGGTCGCTGCCAGCGCGCGGCCGGGCCCGTCCCCTGCGCCACTCTATGTGCGCGCCGCCAATGCCGCCCCTGCGCGCGATGCACCGCCGGTGATCCTTGATGACGCCTGAGGCACTTGCGGGTCTTCATGCGCGCGCCTTCAGTTCTCCACGACCCTGGAGCGCGCGGGAAATCAGTGATCTGCTGGCCAGCCCCCATGTCTTTGTCACCGGCGACACCCGCGCCTTTGCCATGGGCCGTGTTATCGCGGACGAGGCCGAGCTGTTGACCATCGCCACGGATCCGGCTCACCTCCGCTCCGGATTGGCGCGCGCCACGCTGGCGGCCTTTCACGCCGCTGCGATGACGCGCGGGGCCACCACGGCCTTTCTGGAGGTCGCCGCCGACAATGCCCCGGCCCGCGCGCTTTATGCCGGTGCAGGCTATGCGCAGACCGGCCTGCGCCGGGGCTACTACCGCAGCCCTGCAGGCAAAGCGATTGATGCGCTGCTGCTGTCGCGCTCTTTGGCCTGATCCTTGCCCTGCAGGCAGTGCATGTGCGCAAGCAAGAATTGCCCCCCTTGGCCATGCCCCGCAAAAGGCAAAGCAAATCCCTGCCCCAAGGTCAGCCGCGCCGCAAGGGCGCAGCGCACCAGATTCCTGTTGACCCACCCCACCCGTCCCGGCCTTAATCGGACCGAGACTGCAAGACCGGGCACGCGCCCGAGTGTTCGTGCGCGTCCCCAACCAACCGGGAGACACCAATGACCGTGATGAAATCCATCCTCGGCACCGCCGCCGCATTTGCCCTCACAACGGGTGCCGCGCTGGCCGATCCTGCGCTGATCTTCGATCTGGGCGGCAAGTTCGACAAGTCGTTCAACGAGGCCGCGTTCAACGGCGCGCAACGCTGGGCCGACGAGACCGGCGGCAGCTTCAACGAAATCGAATTGACCTCGGAAGCACAGCGCGAGCAGGCCCTGCGCCGCTTTGCCGAGGCCGGGTTCAACCCGGTCATCACCATGGGCTTTGCCATGGCCGATCCGCTGACCTCGGTCGCGCCGGATTATCCCGACACCAAGTTCGTCGCGATCGACGTCACCTAGCTGGATGCGCCCAACGTGCGCCAGATCGGCTTTGCCGAACACGAAGGCAGCTACCTGGTCGGCATGATGGCCGCGATGGCGTCGGAAAGCGGCACCGTGGGCTTTGTCGGTGGCATGGACATTCCGCTGATCCGCCATTTCGGCTGTGGCTATGCGCAGGGCGCCAAGGCGGTGAACCCGGATATCACCATCGTCGCCAACATGACCGGCACCACCCCGGCTGCGTGGAATGACCCGGTGAAGGGGTCGGAGCTGACCAAGGCCCAGATCAGCCAGGGCGCTGACGTGATCTATGCCGCGGCAGGCGGCACTGGCGTGGGCGTGCTGCAGACCGCCGCTGACGAGGGTATCCTGTCGATCGGCGTGGACAGCAACCAGAACCACCTGCACCCGGGCAAGGTGCTGACCTCGATGCTCAAGCGCGTGGATGTCGCCGTCTATGACGCGATGGCGGCGGGTGAGGAGCTGGAAACCGGCGTCTTCACCCTTGGCCTGGCCGAAGAGGGCGTGGGCTATGCGCTGGATGAACACAACGAATCGCTGGTCTCGGACGAGATGAAGGCGGCCGTCGATGCCGCGCGCGAGCAGATCATCGCCGGTGATCTGGACGTGGTCAGCTATTACGAGAACGACAGCTGCCCGGCGCTGAACTTCTGATCCTGACACCAAGGCTACCGACCGCCCAAGCGTTTTGCAAAAAACGCTTGGGCAAAACTTTGTTGCAAAGTTTTGCCCGCCCGGAACAGACGGACTTGCCATGACCGCCCCCGCCATCGAACTCAAAGGCATATCCAAGGCCTTTGGCCCAGTGCAGGCCAACCGCGACATCTCGATCCGGGTCGAGCGTGGCACGATTCATGGCATCATCGGCGAGAACGGCGCGGGCAAGTCCACGCTGATGTCCATTCTCTATGGTTTCTACAAGGCCGATGCGGGCGAGATTTTCATCGGCGGGAAAAAGACCGACATCCCCGACAGCCAGGCCGCCATCGCGGCAGGCATCGGCATGGTGTTCCAGCATTTCAAGCTGGTGGAAAACTTCACTGTCCTCGAAAACGTCATCCTCGGGGCCGAGGATGGCTGGCTGTTGCGCCCGTCACTGGCCAAGGCGCGGCGCGAGATGAAATCGCTAGCCGATGACTACGGCCTGAACGTCAGTCCTGACGCGGTCATTCAGGATATAGGGGTCGGCATGCAGCAGCGTGTCGAAATCCTCAAGGCGCTGTACCGGCAGGCCGATATCCTGATCCTGGACGAGCCGACAGGCGTGCTGACGCCGCCCGAGGCGGATCAGTTGTTCCGCATCCTTGGCCGCTTGCGGGCCGAGGGCAAGACCATCGTCCTGATCACACACAAGCTGCGCGAGATCATGGAGATCACCGACAGCGTTTCGGTCATGCGGCGTGGCGAAATGACCGCCACGGTCAGGACGGCGCAGACCACGCCCGCCGAACTGGCCGAGTTGATGGTGGGCCGCAAGGTGCTGTTGCGCGTCGACAAGACCCCGGCGCAGCCCAAGGCACCGGTGCTGGAGGTTGAAAACCTGTCGGTGACAGACATAGCCGGGGTGCAGCGCTTGCGCGATGTGTCGCTGAACGTGCGCGCGGGCGAGATCCTGGGGCTGGCCGGGGTGGCGGGCAACGGGCAGTCGGAACTGCTGGAGGTGCTGGGCGGCATGCGACCCGGTCAGGGCACCGTGCGGCTGAACGGCCAGCCGCTGGCCCTGTCAGGGCCAGATGCCGACGGGCGGGCCCGCCGCGCGGCTGGCATCGGCCATGTCCCCGAGGACCGTCAGCGCGAGGGGCTGATCATGCCCTATACCGCCTGGGAGAACAGCGTTTTCGGCTATCACCGCGACCCGCGCTGGCAAAACGGCGCGCTTATGGACAACGCCGGGATCGAGGCCGCCGCCCAGACCCAGATGGAGCGGTTCGACGTGCGCCCCCCCAACCCGCGCCTTGCCGCGCGCAACTTTTCCGGGGGCAACCAGCAAAAGATCGTCGTCGCGCGCGAGATTGACCGCAATCCCGACCTGTTGCTGATCGGACAGCCCACACGCGGAGTTGATATCGGCGCGATCGAATTCATCCACCAGCAGATCATCGCCCTGCGCGATGCGGGCAAGGCGATCCTGCTGGTATCCGTGGAACTGGACGAAATCCTGTCGCTGTCGGATCGCGTGGCGGTGATGTTCGACGGGCAGATCATGGGATACGGCCCTGCCGATACCGCCACGCAGGTGGGCATGGGCTGCCTGATGGCGGGGCTGGGCGGCGATGACACGCGCGACATGACGGGCTGGACCATATCGGACGCGGCCATCATTCAGGAGGGCACGCCGGATATCCGGACGATCGAGGCGCAACTGGCCGAAAAACGCGGCGACGCCAGCAAAGAGGTGTAACTGATGGACCGAATGCCCCCATGGGTCGATGCGTTGCTGGTGCCCGTGATCTCGCTGATCCTCGCGGCGCTGCTGTCGGCGCTGGTGATCGTGGCGATCGGCGAAGACCCGGTGGCGGCGGTCAACCTGATGGTCAAGGGCGCGCTGGGGTCGACCTATGGCTGGGGCTATACGCTGTTCTACGCCACGAATTTCATCTTTACCGGGCTGGCCGTGGCGGTGGCGTTTCACGCGCGCATGTTCAACATCGGCGGCGAGGGGCAGGCAATGCTGGGCGGGCTGGGCGTGGCGCTGGTGTGCCTGTATCTGCCCTTGCCACACTGGACCGTGGCGCTGGTGGTGGCGAGCCTCGGTGCGGCATTGTTCGGGGCGGCCTGGGCCTTTCTGCCCGCGCTGCTGCAGGCCCGGCGCGGCAGCCATATCGTCATCACCACGATCATGTTCAATTTCATCGCCGCGGCGCTGCTGAATTATGTTCTGGTGAACATGCTGCGGCCGCCACGCGCGATGGACCCCGCCAGCGCCCGGTTCCCCGAGGCGACCAACCTGCCCACCCTGCATGACCTGCTGGCCCCCATCGGCATCGGCTTTTCCAAGGCGGCCCCCGCCAACGTCACCCTGCTGATCGGGCTGCTGGCCTGTGTCGCGGTCTGGTTGCTGATCTGGCGCACGCGGCTGGGCTATGAAATCCGCGCGTTTGGCCATTCCGAAACCGCCGCCCGCTATGCCGGCATCAACCCGTCGCGGACCACCGTGGTGGCGATGCTGATCTCGGGCGGGCTGGCGGGCATGATGGCGCTGAACACCACGATGGGCGAGGCCGAACGGCTGGTCCTGAACTCGGTCGAAGGCGCGGGTTTCATCGGCATCGCCGTGGCGCTGATGGGGCGCAACCACCCGTTTGGCGTTCTTCTGGCGGCGCTGCTGTTCGGGTTTCTGTATCAGGGCGGCGCCGAGCTGGCGTTGTGGACGAACATCCCGCGCGATTTGATCATCGTGATCCAGGCGCTGGTGATCCTGTTCACCGGCGCGCTGGACAACATGGTGCGGATGCCGCTGGAACGGCTGTTTCTGGCCCTGCGCCGGACGGGGGGCTGAGCCATGGATTTCATGACCGCCTTGCAAGTGCTCGACAGCACGATCCGCCTGTCCACCCCGCTTCTGCTGGCGTGCCTCGCAGGGCTTTTTTCGGAACGCGCGGGCATTTTCGACATCGGGCTTGAGGGCAAGATGCTGGCCGCCGCCTTCTTTTCCGCCGCCGTCGCCTTTGTCACCGGATCGGTCTGGCTGGGGCTGCTGGCGGGGATCGCATCCTCGATGCTGCTGTCGGGGCTGCATGGCCTTGCCTCGATCACCTTTCGCGGCAACCAGTTGATTTCAGGTGTGGCGATCAACTTTCTGGCCGCGGGACTGACGGTGCTGATCGCACAAAGCTGGTTCTCGCAGGGCGGGCGCACCCCGTCGCTGATCGGGCAGGCCCGGTTCGAGCCGCTGACCCTGCCGCTGGCCGAAACCTTGCAACCCGTGCCCGTGCTTGGCCCGGTGTATTTCGAGCTGATCTCGGGCCACACCCTGCCGGTCTATTTCGCCTTCCTGTGCGTGCCGGCGACGTGGTGGCTGCTGTTTCGCACGCGCTTTGGCCTGCGGCTGCGTGCGGTGGGCGAAAACCCGGCAGCGGTGGACACAGCCGGGATTTCCGTGATCGGCATGCGTTTTGCCGCGGTGGCGATCTGCGGCGTGCTGTGCGGCGTTGCCGGTGCCTATCTGGCCACGGCCCTGCAGGCCGGGTTCATCAAGGACATGACCGCAGGGCGCGGGTTCATCGCGCTGGCCGCGTTGATCTTTGCCAAATGGCGGCCCTGGTACGCGCTGATGTCGTGCCTGCTGTTCGGGTTCCTGCAGGCCATCGCCCTGCGGTATCAGAACATCGAGCTTGGCCCGATCACCCTGCCGGTGCAGTTCATGGATGCCCTGCCCTATATCCTGACCGTGGTGATCCTGGCCGGGTTCGTCGGCCGCGCCATCCCGCCGCGCGCGGGCGGCGAGCCATATGCCAAGGAACGATAGCCGAGCCTCGCGCCAGTTCGACGCCGTGCATAGGACCAGCCGCGCAAATCCTGCTGCCCGGCGCATGCCGCACTTGCAAAATCACGCCCCCGGGCGCTAGTCATAGACATGCAAATCTACCTCCCCATAGCCGAGGTATCGGTCAACGCCTTCCTTTTGCTGGGGCTGGGCGGGTTTGTGGGCGTATTGTCTGGCATGTTCGGCGTCGGTGGCGGGTTCCTGATGACGCCCCTGCTGTTCTTTATCGGCATCCCGCCCGCCGTGGCCGTGGCAACCGAGGCGAACCAGATCGTCGCCTCGTCCTTCTCGGGCGTGCTGGCGCATCTGCGACGAAAGACGGTCGATCTGCGGATGGGCACCGTGCTTTTGATCGGCGGTCTGGTCGGCGCAGGCCTTGGCGTGGTGGTGTTCAACTACCTCAAGTCCATGGGTCAGGTCGATCTGCTGGTCAAGCTGTGCTACGTGGTCTTTCTGGGCATCGTCGGCGGGCTGATGTTTCTGGAAAGCCTGCGCGCCATCCGCCGCAGCCGCGCCACAGGTGGCGCACCGCCGCCCAAACGGCGTCAACGCGGCTGGGTGCAGACCATGCCGTTCAAGATGCGGTTTCGCACCTCGGGGCTTTATATCTCGGTCATCCCGCCGCTGATCGTCGGTCTGCTGGTGGGTATCCTGGCCGCCATCATGGGTGTCGGCGGTGGCTTCATCATGGTGCCCGCAATGATCTACATCCTTGGGATGCCGACCAAGGTGGTGGTCGGAACATCGCTGTTCCAGATCATCTTCGTCACCGGGTTCACCACTCTGCTGCATGCCACGACCAACTACACAGTCGATATGGCGCTGGCGGTTCTGCTGCTGATCGGCGGCGTGATCGGTGCGCAGGTCGGCACCCGGATCGGCGTCCGGATGAAGGCCGAACAACTGCGCATCCTGCTGGCGATCATGGTGCTGGCGGTCTGCGGCAAGCTGGCGACGGATCTGCTGTTCATGCCATCCGAGCTGTATTCCATCGGCACGGACGGGGGGCATTGATGCGGGGTCTGGCCGCGCTCTTGCTGCTGCTCTGCGCCCTGCCCCTGCGGGCCGAGGAGGTCGTTCTGGGCCTGTCGCAGAACCGCGTCTCGATCACCACCAATTTCGACGGGTCCGAGATCCTGATCTTTGGCGCGGTCAAACGTGAAACCGCCCTGCCCGAAGACCCGTTGCAGGTCGTCATCACCGTCGCCGGCCCGTCGCAGCAGCTGACCATCCGGCGCAAGGACCGCCGCTTTGGCATCTGGGTCAATTCCGCCGCGGTGCCCATCGATTCCGCGCCGTCGTTCTACGCGGTCGCCACCTCGGCCCCGTTGCGCCAAACGCTGTCCGAGACCGAGGATCTGCGCCACAGCGTCACCGTGCCGCGCGCCATCAGGTCCGTCGGCGCACCCGCCGACGTGGGCGATGCGCAGCTTTTTACCGACGCGTTGATACGCATCCGCGAAAAGGCAGACCTGTATCAGACCCTTGAAGGCGAGATCAATTTTCGCGAGCAGACGCTGTTCAGCTCGGCCATCGCGCTGCCTGCCAACCTGACCGAGGGCAATTATACCACCCGCATCTTTCTGACCCGCGATGGTGCAGTGGTCAGCCAGTATGAAACGGTAATCCATGTGAACAAGGTCGGGCTGGAGCGGTTTTTGTTCAACCTGTCTCGCGAGCAGCCGCTGGTCTACGGCCTTCTTTCGCTGGCCATCGCCATCATCGCCGGCTGGCTGGCATCGGCGGCCTTTACCCTGCTGCGGCAGGGCTGACGGTACGCGCCCGCAAGGGCGCGGTCATCCACGCCCGACAAAGGGCATCTTGGTCGCCATGATCGTCATGAACTGCACATTCGCCTCGGGGCCCAGCTCGGCCATCTGACGCACCGCGCGCGACACGTCTCGCACATCCATCGTGGGCGGCGGGTTGTCGGGATTGGCGTCGATGATCCCCTGCAACAGATCGGTGCGCGCATTGCCGATGTCGATCTGCCCGCAGGCGATGTCGAACGCCCGCCCATCCAGCGACAGCGTCTTGGTCAGCCCGGTGACTGCATGTTTCGTCGTCGTATAGCAGATCGAGTGATCGCGCGGCGCATGCGCGCTGATCGAGCCGTTGTTGATGATCCGCCCGCCCCGGGGCGTTTGGGCGCGCATGATCCGGAACGCGGCCCGCGCGCAGGAAAACATGCCGTGCAGGTTCACGTCCACCACCTTCCGCCATTCATCGAATGACAGCTCGTCAATCGTGGCCGCGCGCCCGAACATGCCGGCATTGTTGAACAGCACATCCAGACGGCCATGATCGGCGGCAAATCTGTCAAAGGCCGCGTCAACCGCCGCCGGGTCGGTCACGTCGCAGGGCAGGATCACCGCATTCTCTGAACCATCTGCGACGGCCTCCATCGCATCCGAACGCCGCGCGATCATCCCCACGCGCCAGCCTGCACCCAGAAATTCGCGCGCGCAATCCGCTCCGATTCCGCCACTTGCGCCGGTGATGACGATGCTTTTCATTCTTCCGACTCCAGTTCCAGCGGCGCAGGCCGGGCCGCCGATTTCAGATCGTCCACCGGCAGGGGATAGGTGGGTTTTTTCAGACGGTTGCGCACCACCCAGAACAGCCGCTCCTGCGCGCGCGTCACCGCGACATAGGCCAGGCGCTTCCACAATGGTTGCCCCGCCTCGGTCCGGTTCATGCGCGCGGCGACAAACAGATCCGGGGCGAAGACCTGAACATTCTCCCACTGGCTGCCCTGCGCCTTGTGGATCGTCACCGCCGCCCCATGCAGAAACGCAGCCCCCATGTTGGCGGCAAAGGGGATGAACGGCTCTTCCTCGTCCGGTTTCTCGATCTTGACGATGCTGGCCGCGCTGACCTGCGGCTCTTCGGCCCCCATCACGTGCAGCCGCGAAAATCCGGGCTTTCGACCGGGGCCAAGATAGATCACCTGCGCCCCCTTGATCAGGCCTCGCGCCTCAAGATCCAGCCGCTTCTTGCGATGCTTCAGCGGCAATTCAATGCCATCACAGATCAGCGGCTCGCCTTCCAGCAACGCATCCAGCGGCGCGTCATGCACGGCGCGAAACGCGTTGATCAGCCGGATTCGCGTGGCATTGCGCCAGACCAGCACCGGGCTGCGCGCCATCAGGTCCACCTCGACCCGTTCGGCCCAGACCACGCGATCATCCTTGCTTGCGCGGTCCTGAATCATCGCCTCGAAATCCTGAAAACTCAGGTGCGGATCGCCAAGCGCGTGGGCCAGATCAAGGATCGGGTTGTCGGCCTCCTGCCGGTGGATGCGGTGCAGTTCCAGCTTGGCCGGGGCGGGCAGTTGCTCGAACACCATCCCCCCCGGCGCGTTCACCGGCGCCAGCTGCGCCGGGTCACCGAACAGCATCAGCGTCGGGAAAATCTCTTTCAGATCCTCGAACTGGCGTTCATCCAGCATCGAGGATTCGTCGATGAACCCGATATCCAGCGGCTCTTCGCGGCGCTTCCAGCCGGTGATGAAATCGCTGCCGCGCAGCCCGGCGGCGGCCAGCGCGCCGGGCACCGAGGGCTGGGCCTGATAGAACCGATAGGCGCGGTCCAGCGCCTCGTCGGTCAGGCCCTCGATCTCGGGGCGGTCACCATTGCCGGTCAGCCATTCAGCGATACGCTCGTATTCCGGGTCATAGACCGGGGTGTACAGGATGCGGTGAATGGTCGTGGCGGGCACGCCGCGCATCCGCAGCACGCTGGCCGCTTTGTTGGTCGGGGCCAGCACCGCCAGTGTGCGCCGGTCCTTGCGCCGCCGCCCTTCGTAATCGCCCGACACGATGTCGACGCCCGCACCCTGCAAGGCCTTGACCAGCTCGGCCAAAAGCAGCGTCTTGCCCGATCCGGCCTTGCCCAGAACGGCCATGACCCGGGTCTGCCCCTCGACCCGCGGAGTCAGGTTGCCGTTCTCGATATCCACGCCCACGCCGCGCAGACCTTCGGCGATGCGGTCATAGGCTTCGGCCTGATCGTCCGAGAATGTGAGGGCGGGAAGGGTCATGGCGCGACACTATACCGGGCCGGGATCAAGGGCCAGCAGGTTGCGGGCGGCGTTTCGGGACGGCGGGTGGGGCGATGCGCGCAGCGCGAGCGTCACCCCCGTTCCGACGAAAAACCGCGCCCCACAGCAAGGGGGCGCGGTACAAATCACCAAAGTTCAGGCGCTTACACCTTGCCCGCCTCCAGCACATCCGCGACGGTGCGCAGCCCGGTCTTGGGTGATTGCACCAGCACGGCCATGTTGCCGGGCTTGTGCTCGTTGCGCAGCATCTTCATATGCGCGGCCGGAATGTCGTTCCACGGGAACACCTCGGACATGCAGGGATCAAGCCGACGTTCGATCATCAGGCGGTTGGCGCTGGCGGCCTGCTTGAGGTTGGCAAAGTGGCTGCCCTGCAGACGTTTCTGATGCATCCACATGTAGCGCACGTCGAAGGTGCAGTTGAACCCGCTGGTGCCTGCGCAGATCACCACGATACCGCCCTTTTTCACCACCAGGGTTGATACCGGGAACGTCGCCTCGCCCGGGTGTTCGAACACCATGTCGACGTTCACACCCTTGCCGGTGATGTCCCAGATCGCCTTGCCGAACTTGCGCGCCTCTTTCAGCCAGTCATTGTATTCAGGGCTGTTGACGATGGGCATCTGGCCCCAGCAGTTGAATTCCTTGCGGTTGATCACGCCCTTGGCACCCTGATCCAGCACGAACTGTCGCTTGCTCTCGTCCGAGATCACGCCGATCGCATTGGCGCCGGCCGTGTTGGCCAGCTGGATCGCATAGGACCCCAGACCGCCTGACGCGCCCCAGACCAGCACGTTCTGCCCGGGCTTCAGCTCATGCGGATGATGGCCGAACAGCATCCGGTAGGCGGTGGCCAGAGTCAGGGTGTAGCACGCACTTTCTTCCCATGTCAGATGCTTGGGGCGCGGCATGAGCTGCTGCGCCTGCACGCGGGTGAACTGCGAGAACGAGCCATCGGGCGTTTCATAGCCCCAGATTCGCTGCGTCGGGCTGAACATCGGGTCGCCGCCGTTGCACTCTTCGTCGTTGCCGTCGTCCTGGTTGCAGTGGATCACGACCTCGTCGCCCACCTTCCAGTTCTTGACCGCCGATCCGACCTGCCAGACGATGCCGGACGCATCCGAGCCTGCAATGTGATAGGGTTGCTTGTGACCGTCGAAGGGGCTGATCGGCTGGCCCAGACCGGCCCAGACGCCGTTGTAATTGACGCCTGCCGCCATCACCAGCACCAGAACCTCGTTGCTGTCGATCTCCCATGTGTCAACGACCTCGACCTCGAAGGACGTATCCGGCTCGCCATGGCGCTCGCGGCGGATGGCCCAGGCATACATCTGCTTGGGGACATAGCCGAGGGGGGGCATCTCGCCGATCTCGTACAGGTCCTTTTCCGGTGCGTCGTAGGGGGCGATCCCCGTGTCGTTGTCCAGCGCCATCTTGAGCCTCCAAAACTGAATTGCCGCAACGCAGAATCGCGGCGTCTGCCGGAGGGGATAATGCCCGTCGCGCAACAATGCAATCACCTTATCATTGATTTTGAAATTTTATAACCCCGCAGATGCAGAAAGATCATGCTGCAGATGCGTCATCCTCGGGCACAAGATGTGCGATCGAGGCTGCATAATAGGCAATCGTCGCCTGTTCAGCCACGGGCACCGTGATCTGGTCCCCGGTTTCGGTGATCAGGTGGCGACGACGCAGTTGCGTCAACCCCTCGTCGACCAATGCCTGCGCGGGCTCTTCGGGGCGACGGTGCGCGGGCAACCCCGCCAGCATCCTTGCCGCGGCGGGGGCCAGCGTATCGGCCTTCAGCGCGCAACCTGCCCGTTGCAGCACCAGCGCCACCAGCGGCACGGGCAATACCGGCATCTCTTGTGCAATCCGGGCCATCAGGGTCCGGGCCAGCGTCCGGGTGTCCCCTTCGGCCTCGGACAGCGACAGCGGCGCGCCAAAGCTGACACCGGCCCGCCCGAACCGCCGATACCGCCCGCGCAGGCGCAGCCACAGCAGATGACCGACAAAGCGCAGCACGACGGCCACCCGCCCCCGGAACCGCCGCGACCCGTCCTGCGCCGCCTGCAACAGCACGCGATCCTCGAGCACCCGGTCATAGTTCAGCGCAACCGGCACGAACACCACGTCAGGCGCATCCGGCCCGCGCCCATGGGCGATGTATTTCAGGATACCGTGCCGCGGCTGGGTCAACGCGCCGGTTAGGCTCAGGCCCCCCTCGGGGAACACGGCCTGCGTGACACCGCCATCGGTGGCCAGCCGCACATACCGTTCCAGCACCTTGCGATACAGCAGACCCCGGCTTTGCCGCCGGATGAAATACGCCCCCATCGCCCGGATCAAACGCGCCAGCGGCCAGACCCGCGCCCATTCCCCCACCGCATAGGCCAGGGCCGAGCGGTCGGCGGCCAGATAGGTGACCAGCACGTAATCCATGTTGCTGCGGTGGTTCATCACGTAGACCACCGTTGCCTTGGGATCGATGCCCACCAGCGCGCCATCGCCACGATGGTCCAGATGCACATCATACAGGGCGTTGGACAGAAACCGCGCCAGCCGCGTCGCCACCCCGAAATAAAGCGAGGCGGAAAACCCCGGGACGATCTCGCGCGCATAGCGGCGGGCGGATTCGAAGGCCACGTTTTCCGGCACGCCGTTCTTGCGCGCATGGATCACGATTGCGCGCGTCACCTCGGGGTCATAGATCAACCGCTGGATCATGTCATACCGGCGGGCCAGCTTGAACGGCTGGATCGGGCGTTCAAGCCGCTTGTTCAACTCGGCCACGGCGCGTTCCAGCCTGCGGCGAAAGAACCAGCGCACGGATGGAAACAGGAAATGCGACGCAAAGGTCACAGCCGCAAAGCCCACCAGAAGCACCAGCGCCCAGAGGGGCATTTGCACGGTTTGAAACATGTGCGCACCATGACCGGAACGGGCCCCGGCGTAAATGACCCCATGCCGCAATGCAGCGAATTGACCTTGGCACAAAATTCCGGTTTATTACGCGCTGACGCAATAAAATTGCCAAAGAGATTCACACCGGAGGCCCCGATGACCGAGATCCAGAAAGACAAGCCTTGGCTGATCCGCACCTATGCCGGCCACTCGACGGCCAAGGCCTCGAACGCGCTGTATCGCGGCAACTTGGCCAAGGGCCAGACCGGCCTGTCGGTGGCCTTCGATCTGCCCACGCAGACAGGATATGACAGCGACCACGTGCTGGCGCGCGGCGAGGTGGGCAAGGTCGGCGTGCCGGTCAGCCACCTGGGCGACATGCGCGCACTGTTCGATGGCATCCCACTGGACCAGATGAACACCTCGATGACGATCAACGCCACCGCGCCGTGGCTGCTGGCACTGTACATCGCCGTGGCCGAGGAACAGGGCGCGGATGTGTCCAAGCTGCAAGGCACGGTGCAGAACGACCTGATAAAGGAATACCTGTCGCGCGGCACCTATATCTGCCCGCCCAAGCCCAGCCTGAAGCTGATCGGGGATGTGGCCGAATACTGCTATACCAATGTGCCGAAATGGAACCCGATGAACGTGTGTTCCTATCACCTGCAAGAGGCCGGTGCGACGCCCGAGCAGGAACTGGCCTTTGCACTGGCCACCGCCACCGCCGTTCTGGACGAACTGAAACCGCGCGTGCCCGCGCAGGATTTCCCGCTGCTGGTCGGGCGGATTTCGTTCTTCGTGAATGCCGGCATCCGCTTTGTCACCGAGATGTGCAAGATGCGCGCCTTTGTCGATCTGTGGGATGAAATCTGCGCCACGCGCTATGGGGTGGAGGATGCGAAGTATCGCCGCTTTCGCTATGGCGTGCAGGTCAACAGCCTTGGCCTGACCGAACAGCAGCCCGAAAACAACGTCTACCGCATCCTGATCGAGATGCTGGCCGTCACCCTGTCCAAGAACGCCCGCGCCCGCGCCGTGCAACTGCCCGCCTGGAACGAGGCGTTGGGACTGCCCCGGCCATGGGATCAGCAATGGTCGATGCGGATGCAGCAGATCCTGGCCTATGAAACCGACCTTCTGGAATTCGACGATCTGTTCGACGGCAATCCGGCCGTCGATGCCAAGGTCGAGGCGCTGAAGGAAGGCGCGCGGCACGAACTGGCCACGATCGACGGCATGGGCGGCGCGGTGGACGCGATCGACTACATGAAGGCGCGGCTGGTGGACAGCAACGCCGACCGGCTGAACCGGATCGAGGCGGGGCAGACCGTTGTCGTGGGCGTCAACAAGTTCACCGAAGGCGAACCCAGCCCCCTGATGGACGAAGAGGGCGGCATCATGGTCGTAGATGCGGCCGTGGAACAGGATCAGATCGACCGCCTGAACGACTGGCGCGACGCGCGGGATGCCGCGGCGGTGAAACAGGCACTGGCCGAGTTGCGCGCCGCCGCTGCCGAGGGGCGTAACGTGATGCCCGCGTCGATCAGGGCGGCCAAGGCCGGTGTGACCACCGGCGAATGGGCGCAGCAGATGCGCGCCGTGCATGGCGAATATCGTGGACCAACGGGCGTGTCCAAATCGGTCAGCAACAAGACCGAAGGGCTGGATGACATCCGCGACGCGGTGAACGCGGTCAGCGACCGTCTGGGTCGTCGTCTGAAGTTCCTTGTGGGCAAGCCGGGGCTGGACGGCCATTCGAACGGCGCCGAACAGATCGCATTCCGCGCACGCGATTGCGGCATGGACATCGACTATGAAGGCATCCGCCTGACACCCGAACAGATCGTCACCGCCGCGTTGGAAACCGAGGCGCATGTGCTGGGCCTGTCGATCCTGTCAGGCAGCCATATTCCGCTGGTCGAGGACATGATGACCCGCCTGCGCGAGGCCGGTCTGGGGCATGTCCCGGTGATCGTTGGCGGCATCATCCCTGAAGAGGACGCCAGACGCCTGCGCGCCATGGGCGTCGCCAAGGTCTATACCCCAAAGGATTTCAACCTGAACGCCATCATGATGGATATCGTCACGCTGGCCGATCCGCAGGAAATCGCCGCCGAATAGCGCACAAAAAAAGCGGGGCACATTACGTGCCCCGCCTTTGAACGATCCTTGGATCACTCGGTCTGTGCAGCTTGAAGGCTGGCAACGATGCGCGCGTTCAGGTCCTGATCCTGCTGTGCGGCACGTGCGATCGCCATGTAGTCGTCGCCGTTCAGGCCCTCGACGTTCTCGACCGCTTCCAGCGCTGCGGTGTTTGCCTCTTCCAGCAGGCTCTGGCGCGTCTCTTCGTCCTCGGCCGCTTCGATCTGCGGCACATAGGCCTCGCGCACGGTGTCGACGGCCATTGCAGCCTCGACAAAGGCATCGACCTGATCCTGGGTCACATCCTCGGCGGCCATTTCAGGCACCTGCCCCTGCTGCGCGATGGCGGCGGGTGCGGCAAAGCCAAGGGCGATTGCGGTCAGGGCTGCTGTCAGTTTCGGCTTAAAGGTCAAAACGGTCCTCCGTTTGGGTTGTTGTCAGTTCGCGCCATAGAAATGGTCCTTCGCGGGAATGGCGTCAAACACGGTGGCGGAATAATGCCACCGCTTCTGCTGGATCGGCCATGGACGACGCGCCGGAAAGCGCACAGACTGCCCTGAATTCAAAGGGAGAGACAGAATGCCGCCTACCATCCGCCCCCTCACAGCCGCAGACGAGGCCGACTGGCGCAGGCTCTGGACCAGCTATCTGGAGTTCAACGAGACCAGCGTGCCCGAGGAGGTCTACCAGACCACATTCGCCCGCCTGCTTGACGCCGATCGACCGCAGCAGAACGGGCTGATCGCCGTGCAGCAGGATGGGCGCGCGGTTGGCCTGGTGCATTACATTTTCCACCCGCACAACTGGAAGATCGAGGATATCTGCTATCTGCAGGATCTCTATGCCGATCCCGATGTGCGCGGCACCGGCGTGGGACGCGCCCTGATCGAGGCGGTGTATGATGCGGCTGATGCCAATGGCACACCCGGCGTCTACTGGACGACGCAGGAATTCAACGCCACCGCCCGGCTGCTCTACGACCGGATCGGAGAGTTGACGCCCTTCATCAAATATCAGCGTTGATCCGCCGGGTGGGCTGTATTGCCCACCCTGCCCTGCCGGGCCGGGCAAAACCCGATTGCCCGCGCCCCTGTGCCCGCTATGCTGCGCGCAAGATCAAAGGGGGGCATTGATGACCATTCATATCGGGGCCAGACCGGGCGAGATTGCCGAGACGGTGCTGATGCCAGGCGATCCGCTGCGCGCGGAATGGGCGGCGCAGACGTTTCTGGACGACGCGGTTTGCGTCAACCGGGTGCGCGGAATGCTGGGTTACACCGGCACATGGCGCGGGCACCGGGTGAGCATCCACGGCTCGGGCATGGGTATGCCGTCGCTGTCGATCTATGCCAACGAGCTGATCCGCGATTACGGGGCAAAAACCCTGATCCGCATCGGCTCGTGCGGGGCCATGCAGCCCCATGTGGGCTTGCGCGACATCATCCTTGCGATGACCGCCAGCAGCATGTCCACCCCGTCTCGCGGGATTTTCCGAGAACTGAATTTCGCCCCCTGCGCCGATTGGCCTTTGTTGCGCGCCGCCGTTGCCGCAACCGAGGCGCGCGGCATGACCCCGCATGTGGGCGGCGTCTATTCCGCCGATGTCTTCTATGACGAGCGTCCCGACCTGAACGAGCTGATGACCCGCCACGGCATCCTTGGGGTCGAGATGGAGGCGGCAGAGCTGTACAACCTTGCCGCCCGTCACGACGTGCGCGCGCTGGCGGTTCTGACGGTCAGCGACCACCTGCTGACGCATCAGGCGCTGCCGTCCGAGGACCGCGAACGCAGCTTTGGCGAGATGGTGGAAATCGCGCTGACGGCGGCCTTTGCCGGGGAGGTGTAGGATGACATTGGCCAGACGCGACTGGGTGCCCCCGCAGATCGAGGATTACATCACCGCCATCGCCACCACCACGGCGCAATCGTCCAGCGCCGACATCGCCAGATGCATCGAGGCGCTGGCCGTGGAGAACCGCCAGATACACGAGCGCGACTGCTTCAACCTCAATCCCGCCACCAACGTGATGAACCCGCGGGCCGAGGCGCTGCTGGCCAGTGGACTGGGCTCGCGCCCCTCGCTGGGGTATCCGGGCGACAAGTATGAAATGGGGCTTGAGGCGATCGAGCAGATCGAGGTGATCGCGGCCCATCTGGCGGCCGAGGTCTTCAACGCGCGGTTTGCCGAAATCCGCGTGCCCTCGGGCGCGATTGCCAACCTTTTCGGGTTCATGGCGCTGTGCAAACCCGGCGACACGATCATCGTGCCGCCCGCATCAATGGGCGGGCACGTGACGCACCATGCGGCAGGCTGTGCGGGGCTTTATGGGCTGGATATCCACCCTGCCCCGGTCAATGCCGATGGCTATACCGTCGATCTGGACGGTCTGGGCACACTGGCGCAGCGGGTGCAGCCCAGGCTGATCACCATCGGCGGGTCGCTGAACCTGTTTCCGCATCCGGTGGCGCAGATCCGCGCGATTGCCGACAGCGTCGGGGCCCATGTGCTGTTCGATGCAGCGCATCAATGCGGGATCATCGCGGGTGGCGCATGGCCCAATCCGCTGGATCAGGGCGCGCATCTGATGACGATGAGCACCTATAAATCCCTTGGCGGCCCGCCTGCGGGGCTGATCGTGACGAATGACGCCGACATCGCGCAGCAGCTGGATGCCATCGCCTTTCCCGGCATGACGGCCAATTTCGACGCGGCGAAATCGGCGGCGCTGGCCATGTCCCTGCTGGACTGGCGCGATCACGGCAAGGCCTATGCGCGGACGATGGTGGAGCTGGCGCAAGCCCTGGCGCGGGCGCTGGAGGACGAGGGGCTGCCGGTTTTTGCCGCCCACAAGGGTGCGACGCAAAGCCATCAGTTCGCGCTGCTGGCGCACGGGTTCGGCGGCGGGCAGGCCGCGTCGAAAACCCTGCGGCAGGCCGGTTTTCTGGCCTGTGGCATCGGCCTGCCCACGGCGGAGGTGCCGGGTGACATGAACGGGCTGCGCATCGGCACACCCGAACTGGTGCGCTGGGGCATGATCCCCGAGGATGCCCCGCGCCTTGCCGCATTGATCGCCAGTGCCTTGCGCGCAAACGACCCCGCCGCGCTGGCGCCCGAGGTGGCAAAGTGGCGCAAGACGTTCAAGCGCCTGCATTTCATCCGAAAATAAAAAAAGGGCCGCGACTGGCGCGGCCCCTTTCCGTCAAGAGCAGTCGGTTCAGCCCAGCAGACGCCGTGCGATCACCTGCGCCTGAATCTCGGCTGCACCTTCAAAGATGTTCAGAATCCTCGCATCGCACAGCAGACGGCTGATTTCATACTCCAACGCAAAGCCGTTGCCGCCGTGGATCTGCAAGCCGTTGTCGGCGGCCGACCATGCCACGCGCGCGCCCAGCAGCTTGGCCATGCCGGCCTCAAGATCGCAGCGCCGCTCGTTGTCCTTCTCAAACGCCGAGAAATATGTGAGCTGCCGCGCCACCATGATCTCCACCGCCATCATCGCCAGCTTGTTGCTGACGCGCGGGAACGCGATCAGTGCCTTGCCGAACTGCTTGCGGTCCTGCGCGTATTTCATCGCCACGTCCAGCGCTGCCTGCGCCACGCCGATGGCCCGCGCAGCGGTCTGGATGCGGGCGGATTCAAAGGTCTGCATCAACTGCTTGAACCCCTGCCCGGTCTGGCCACCCAGCAGGTTTTCGCCCTTTACGTGGAAGTTGTCGAACGCCAGTTCGTATTCCTTCATGCCGCGATAGCCCAGAACCTCGATCTCGCCGCCGGTCATGCCATCGGTCGGGAAAGGATGCTCATCCGTGCCGGGTGTCTTTTCGGCCAGGAACATCGACAGCCCGCGATGGTCGGTCGTGTCGGGTTCTGTCCGGGCCAGAAGGGTCATCACATGGGTGCGCGATGCGTGGGTGATCCAGGTCTTGTTACCGGTGATATTCCAGTCGCCGTTGTCATCCTTGACCGCGCGGGTGCGCAGCGACCCAAGGTCGGAGCCGGTGTTGGGCTCGGTAAACACGGCTGTCGGCAGGATTTCGGCACTGGCCAGTTTCGGCAGCCAGTTCTGCTTCTGCTCGTCCGTGCCGCCCGCGATGATCAGCTCTGCCGCGATCTCGGAGCGCGTGCCAAGGCTCCCCACGCCGATATACCCGCGCGACAACTCTTCGGACACCACGCACATCGAGGCCTTGGACATGCCCAGTCCGCCGAATTCCTCGGGGATGGTCAGCCCGAACACACCCATTTCGGCCAGTTCCTCGATGATTTCCATCGGGATCAGCTCGTCCTTGAGGTGCCATTCATGGGCATGGGGGGCCACCCGCTCGACAGCGTAGCGGCGGAATTGCTCGCGAATCATCTCAAGCTCTTCGTCCAGACCCGAGGCACCGAACATGGTGGCGGCGGACTGATCCTGCATCAACGCGACCAGACGGCTGCGCGCGGCCTGCGTGTTCCCGCCCTGTGTCAGGGTCATCACCGCCGGTTCCATCAGGTCGCGCATGTCGTCCTGACCCATGCCCAGATCCTGCAGGCGCAGGATTTCGGCCTGGTTCATCTGGATGCCGCCGTAGATTTGCCAAAGGTATTCGCCAAAGGCGATCTGGTGGATCAGCTGCTCGATCTCGCCGAATTTGCCATCGGCCTGCAACGCCTCGGCCCATTTCTGCATCTGGCGCAGCGATTCGACATAGGTGGCAAGCCACGCCAGCCCGTGCGCCGCCGTCTGCTCGGCCTCAAGCAGCGCACCCGATACACGCCCCCCTTCAGAGACCGCGTCGCGCACACGGGCCGTGGCCTTTTCAAGGATACGCTCGGCCGGGGCAACAGCCGCGCCGGTCAGTGTCAAAAGGTCGGGGAAAATCACCGGCTGGGTTACAGCCATGTCCTGTCCGTCATGCGCCATGGTACAAATCCTTTGTCTTGCTGGACCGTGTCTTAGCCACTTCGCAGTTGCAGCGCAACAAAAATACCCGATCTACCCTGCGGCATATTCGAATGTTGCTCGTTGAAATTTCGTCCGCCGGCTCTGGTGGCGGTCTGATTTCGATAGTAAGCCACCGGGATGGCATTTCTACCCCCTGATATCACACTTATGGTGCTGCTGGCCGCCAGTCTGGCCGCATTTCTTGCCGGCGTGATCAAGGGGATGGTCGGATTTGCCATGCCGATGGTGATGATCTCGCTTCTGGGCAGCTTTCTGTCACCAGAATTGGCCCTGGCCGGCCTGATCATGCCGACGCTGGCCACCAACGGCGTGCAGGCCCTGCGCGAGGGGCCATCTGCCGCAGGCCGGGCCCTGCGCGACTTCAGGGTCTTTCTGATCGTGGGCGCGCTGGCGTTGGTGGTGGGCGCGCAGATGGTGACGCTACTGCCCGCAAAGATACTGCTGATGATGATTGGCGGGCCGATTCTGTTCTTCGCCGTATTGCAGCTGACGGGCTGGCAGCCGCGTCCCTCAGAGCGTCACCCCAACGCCACTCAGGCCGGGGTGGGCGCTGTTGCCGGATTCATCGGCGGCATGTCGGGTATCTGGGGGCCGCCCACCGTGATGCTGCTGACCGCACTGAACACGCCGAAGACGGCGCAGATGCGCATTCAGGGAGTCATCTATGGTCTGGGTGCGGTGGCATTGGCCGCAGCACATATCGGGTCGGGGGTGCTGACCTTGCGGACGGGCTTGTTTTCCGCGCTGCTTGTGCCGGCTGCCTTGCTGGGGATGCGGGTGGGCATGCGCTTCTCTGATCGATTCGATCAGGCCACGTTCCGCCGCGCCACATTGGCCGTGCTGGTGATTGCTGCGCTCAACCTGCTGCGCCGCGCCTTGGTGATGTGACCCCGCACAGATGCATGCGGGGTCCATCGTGATTGTCAGTTGGCCCGCGCCCCGCTCGAGGCAAGCTCGGAAATGAAGGTGCGAATCTGCCCGCGCAGACGCTCATCCTTGATCTGCGTCAGCATAGAGGCGATCTTGTTCGCCTCCTGATCCAGGACTTCGTTATCTGCGTCCTCGGCTTCCAGCCCGTCAAAGAAATGCGACGGCGGAACACCAAGTATGCGCGATATTTCAAATAGTTTGCTTGCAGAAATGCGATTGCGGCCCAGTTCGTACTTTTGAACCTGTTGAAACGAAATCCCCAAGCCCTGGGCGACTTCGGTTTGCGTCAGTCCGCGCAGAACGCGGAGGTGTTTTAGTTTCTTACCGACATGAACATCTACCGGGTGCGACATACTGTATCCTCACTCTTTGCTACTTCCGCGAGAATGGCGAATCCTCTGATTCATTCAATTTATGAATTTTGCACGTTAGCGTTGCGCGATTTGGCCATTGATGGGTGATATATTTACCTTTGCTGTAACCCATTATACTTTAGTATGTGAGGTAAGGAAACGACCTTTCGGTCGTGATTCGAAAAGAAAGAGTAGTTGTTGCCCATGACACCGGTCCAACCGTCCCAGTCCATCCTGTTCGAGCTGCTGCGATCCTTTACGACGCTGGCGCGAACATTGAACCTGTCACATGCCGTCAAGGAGCTTCGCAGCACACGGCAGACGGTGCGCCGGCACGTTGCCCAGCTCGAAGAGCTGCGTGGCGAACCCTTGTTCGAAGTGATCGACCGTCAATACAGGCTGACCGAGGCCGGTGCCCGGGCCCTGCCCGAAGCCGAGGATCTGTTGGCGCGCGGTATTGCCTGGATGCAGAATCACAGCTCTCATCAGAACGGCCTGTTCGTCGCGACATATACGGACCAGGCGGATTTCGACTATTATCTTCAACAACATCCGGTCAGTGCCATCTGGCGCACGGGGTCTGAGCGCATGCAGCAGATCGTGGCCTGCTGGGCCGAAGCTGGCGGTCAGATCGAGCATCCGTCGATGCAGGCCATACGCAAACATCTGCTGGTCTACCGCTTGGGGGAAGATGATGGCGTCTGGTATTGCGCAGAGGTGGGCGACGAAAGCTCGTTCTCGTCCTGGTACGGATGGGCGGCGGCGCGCTCCAGTGTCGGGCGCGCGCTTGAACGGTTGCCGGGCGGAGCGTCGTTTGCCAGCCTTTTGGCGCAGCCGTTCAAGGACGTTGCGTCAACGCATGGAATGCGCCTGGACCATGTGCACACCCAGATGACGCGCGGCACAGAGTTTCCCGAGGGACTGCATCCCATCAGTTTCCAACGCCTTATGCTGGGATGCTCGTTTCCGGATGGCTCATTCGCCTTGGCCAGCTATGTCGAGCGGACTTACGAAATCGAAATTTCCGAACTGCCACCCGAAAAGATAACCACGATGCCGCCCGATCTGCTGATGACTGTTCCCAAGGAGCCACCAAAGCTTCAGTCAATACCTTTTTGATGCTCAAAATACAATTTTTGCGCTAAGCTTCCCCCGTGAACGCGGCACTGGAGGGAACCTATGTCGATTCACGACGTTTACGATGGCTCGCGGCTTATCGCCGCAAGTATGGATATTCTGACCCGGCACAAGATCAGCATAACGGTCGGTGATGATTTCGAAGAGTATCGGGCACTGTTGAAGGAATGGCGCCCGAATCAGCCGCTGGGCGCGCCGTTCGACCCGAATTTGCAGGCGATGTCGCCCTCAAATTCGTTCTGGGTCGTAGGGCGCGACCCTATGGGCAGGGTGGTCCACACGCAGGCGATGCGACTGCTTCACCTGGAAGATCAGCCGCTCAGCGACCACCTGCGCGAGCGTTTCAAGGAATATCCCCCCTCGACGATCGACATCGACTACGAGAACTCAAGGTACCGCGCTGGGCCAGGTGCACGCCGGATTTCCGGACGCGTCTGCTATCATGGCGAGGTCTGGCTGGACGGATCGAACGGGCAGTATCGCGGCAGCGGCGTGTCCAGCGTCCTGGGCCGATTCGCCTTCATGACGGCCATGCTGCGCTGGTCGCCGGACTGGGTTTTCGGCTTTATGCCCAAGGGTGTAGCATGGAAAGGCTTTGCCGAACGTCAGGGGTACATGCATGCCGAACCGGGCGTGCTGCGCTGGTGTCGCAAGGACTCGGACCTGCCGATGGAGGCCTTCATGGTCTACATGGCGCAGGAGGATATCCGATACGTCATGTCCATGCCGTTGCACGAATTGGTCGCCTGACACCCGCCACGGGCCAGTGGACATGCCATCCCAGTTGCGGGGCGGTCACCCGGTGCTGTCATGCATCCGACGCGGCCCGCCAGACACGCAAAAGCCCCGGTCCTGCGACCGGGGCTTTTCTGTACCGAACGAAACGACTCAACCGATCGCGGCGGCTTTCACGTCGTCGTCGATGTAATCGAGGTATTGCGCGAAATTGTCGGCAAACATCTGCACCAGCTTGGCCGCCTGCACGTCATAGGCCTCGGGGTCGTCCCATGTGCGGCGCGGGTCCAGCAGAACCTCGGCCACGTTCGGCACGGATACCGGCACGTCAAAGCCGAAATTCTCGTCCTTGCGGAACTCGGAGTCGTTCAGCGTGCCATCCAGCGCGGCCGTCAAAAGTGCACGCGTCGCGCGAATCGGCATGCGCGATCCGGCGCCATAGGCCCCGCCAGTCCAGCCGGTGTTGACCAGCCAGCAGGTTGCCCCGTGCTTTGCGATCTTGTCCTGCAACAGCTTGCCATAGACCTCGGGACGACGCGGCATGAAGGGCGCGCCGAAACAGGTGCTGAAGGTCGGCTCGGGCTCGGTCACACCACGCTCGGTCCCGGCCACCTTCGACGTGAACCCGGACAGAAAGTGATACATCGCCTGCGCCGGCGTCAGCCGCGCGATCGGCGGCAGCACGCCAAAGGCGTCGCAGGTCAGCATGATGACATTCTTGGGGTGACCACCCAAAGCCGTTTCCGACGCGTTCGAGATGTATTCCAGCGGATAGGCGCAGCGCATGTTCGCCGTCAGGCTGTCGTCTTCGAAATCCAGCTCGAATGTCTCGGGGTCGAAGACCATGTTCTCGATCACCGTGCCGAACTTGTCCGTCGTGGCAAAGATCTCGGGCTCGGCCTCGGGGTTCAGGTTGATCGTCTTGGCATAGCAGCCGCCTTCAAAGTTGAAGGTGCCGCGATCCGACCACCCATGCTCGTCATCGCCGATCAGCGTGCGCGCGGGATCGGCCGACAGCGTGGTCTTGCCGGTGCCCGACAGGCCAAAGAACACCGCCGTGTCCACCGGGTTGCCATCGGCATGGTTGGCCGAGCAATGCATCGGCATCACGCCCTTTTCCGGCAACAGGTAGTTCAGCAGGGTAAAGACCGATTTCTTGTTCTCGCCCGCGTATTCCGTGCCGCCGATCAGGATCATCTTGCGGTCGAAATTCATCGCGATCACGGTCTGGCTGCGGCAGTCGTGCCGCTGCGGATCGGCCTGAAAGCTGGGGCAGTTGATCACGGTGAAATCGGCCATGAAATTGTTCAGCGCGTCGCGCTCGGGGCGGCGCAGCAGGTGGCGGATGAACAGCCCGTGCCAGGCCAGCTCGGTCACCATGCGCACATTGATCGACAGTTGCGGGTCGGCCCCGCCAACCAGATCCTGCACGAAATAGTCGCGGCCCTTCATATGGGCCAGCATATCGGCATAAAGCGCGTCGAACCCTTCGACGCTCATGGCGGCGTTGTTCTCCCACCAGATCGTGTCGACCACGCTGTCGGTCTTGACCACGTGCTTGTCCTTGGGCGAGCGGCCGGTGAACGTGCCCGTGGTGACCAGAAACGCGCCACCCTTGCCCAGCGACCCCTCACCCTTCTTGAGCGCGGCTTCGATCAGCGCGGGCTCCATCAGGTTGTAATAGACATTGCCCAACCCTTCGATGCCCTGATCTTCAAGCCGGAATTGCGGGTTCACCCGTCCAAATGCCATCTGCAAGCTCCTGTAGCCGCGCGCAAAAGCGGCGTTTCCGTCCTTCAATCCAAAACGCCGGATACAGCGTTCGTGACCGGGCCCGCGTGGTCCGATGCGGGCGTCTTAACATGACGCTTCTGTGAAGGAACAGGACGCTTTCACACAGTTAGCGCAACCAATGAAAGGTTAGCGCAAACGCGCGGCTTTTCGCCGGAGCTGCGCACAGACGGTGTGGCGCTATTGCGCCACTTTGGACTCGATGCATCGATTTTTAGGGGAAATCCCCGACCAAATCGGCGCGATTCGCAGTTTGTCGTTGCCTGACAAGGGTAAATTCATGAATACTGTGGAAAAATCATAGAGCAGTACAAGGATACCCCCATGGCAAAAATCGCCCTTGTGGACGATGACAGGAATATTCTGACATCGGTCGCCATGACACTCGAAGCCGAAGGGTTCGAGGTTGAAACTTACAACGACGGTCAATCCGCGCTGGACGCCTTCAACAAGAAACTGCCCGACATGGCCGTGCTGGACATCAAGATGCCGCGCATGGACGGGATGGATCTGCTGCAGCGCCTGCGCCAGAAAACCCAGATGCCGGTGATCTTCCTGACCTCCAAGGACGACGAGATCGACGAGGTGCTGGGCCTGCGCATGGGCGCCGATGACTATGTGAAAAAGCCCTTCAGCCAGCGTTTGCTGGTCGAACGCATCCGCGCGCTTCTGCGGCGGCAGGACGCGATGGAAACCGGCGTCGTTGGCGACACCGAAGAAACCAAGGTGATGGAGCGGGGCAACCTGCGCATGGACCCGCTGCGCCACGCCGTTGCCTGGAAGGGCAAGGATGTATCGCTGACCGTGACGGAATTCCTGCTGCTGCAGGCCCTTGCGCAGCGTCCCGGTTTCGTGAAATCCCGCGATCAGCTGATGGATGTGGCCTATGACGATCAGGTCTATGTGGATGACCGCACCATCGACAGCCATATCAAGCGTCTGCGGAAAAAGATGCGCAGCGTAGATAACGATTTCTCGGCGATTGAGACGCTGTATGGCATCGGATATCGTTACAACGAAGAGTAATGGCCTTCGCTGAAAGGATGGTCATGCGCGACGTCACGCCTTCACGTGACGGAGATGTCGTTCTGGGTGATGACTACGTCGCCCCCGACAGCACCGTCGAAAAAGAGCTGCGCGTCAGGCGCGCGCGGCGAGGGTGGTTCTCATTGAACCGCTCTCCCTTGACGCGCAAGATCATCACTTTCAACCTGATCGCTCTGAACGTGCTGGTCGCGGGCATCCTGTTTCTCAACTCGTCCCGCGATTCCATGGCCGTCGAGCGGGCCAACACCCTGGTCAGCGAGGCAGAACTGATCGCCGACGTGTTCGAGGCCCGGTTGCCTTCGGACGCCCCTGTCAGCATGGCAACCGGCGACGGTATCGATGTGGCCGGCACGCTGGACGGGCTGGACCTGCGCCGCGGGGTCGAGGTGTATGTCTATGACCCCGCCGGCACACTTGTAGGACGGTTTGACGGGGCGGGCGTGACCCGTGCGCTTGACCCGAATGCCGCGAGCGATGATCGCACGATCATCGTCGATTTCCTGACCGGGCTGTGGTCGGGCGTGGCCGGCCTGCTGCCCGAGGTTCAGCGCCCGTCCACCCCGACACCCGAGGAAAAGGCGGCAGGGATGGTGCCTGACGCGATGCAGGGCGCTACCGGCATGCTGTCGGGACAGACGCAGGACGGCCGCACGCTGTTCGCCGTGGCCACCCCGATCATGCAAGGCGACACGCCGATCGGTGTCGTCGCGCTGGCCAACAGCTCGACCGAGATTGACCGTGCCGCCCGGATCGAGCGCGAGCGCGTGCTACGCATGTTCATCATCGCCACGCTGGTCTCGATCGGGCTCAGCCTTGTTCTGGCCTCGACCATCGCGAACCCGATTTCCGATCTGGCCGAAGCCGCCGAACTGGGCCGGGATCGTGACCAGCGCAAGACCGGCACAGTGGGGCGCATCCGCATCCCCGACCTGACCGCGCGGCCCGACGAGATCGGCCGCCTGTCGGGGGCGCTGCGCGGCATGGTCGCCGCCCTTTATGAACGGATCGACGGCAACGAACAGTTCGCCGCAGACGTGGCGCATGAGATCAAGAACCCGTTGGCCTCGCTGCGCAGCGCCGTGGGCAGCCTGCGCATGGTCAAGAAGGAAGAACACCGCGAAAAGCTGCTGGATGTGATCGACCATGACGTGCGCCGGCTTGACCGGCTGGTCAGCGACATCTCGAACGCCTCGCGTCTGGACAGCGAACTGGTCAAGGAAGAGGAAGAGGCGTTCGACCTGATCAAGATGATCTCGAATCTCGGCGAATACCTTGGCCAGCAGGCGCGGCAGGACGGGATCGACTTCATCACTGATCTGCCCGCCCAGCCCATCGTCATCCAGGGGCTGGAGGCGCGGCTGGCGCAGGTGTTCGTGAACCTTATCACCAACGCGATATCGTTCTGTGAAGAGGGCGACGCGATCCGCGTCTGGGCCCGGCGGCGCGAAAACCGCGTGCTGATCGTGGTCGAGGATACCGGCCCCGGCATCCCGGATCAGGCGCTGACCAAGATATTCAAACGCTTCTACTCGGAGCGCCCGCAGAACCAGTTCGGCAACAACTCCGGCCTTGGGCTGGCGATTTCCAAGCAGATCGTCGAGGCGCATGGCGGCGTGATCTGGGCCGAAAACATCCGTCCCACGGATGTCGACATCACCTCCGAACCGCTGGGCGCGCGCTTTGTCGTGGGCCTGCCGATCTGACATGTCCGCCGCCGCCCCCGTCCCGGGCGCGCCCGGCAGCAGCCCTGATGCTCCGCTTTTGCTGCACGCCTCGACCGTGGCGATGGCGGGGCGTGCGGTGCTGATCACGGGCTGCTCGGGCGCAGGCAAATCCGCCCTCGCGCTGCAACTGCTGGCGCTGGGGGCCGTTCTGGTGGCGGATGACATCACCCATCTGTGGCGCGCAGGCCACAATTTGATGGCCGATGCCCCCGACACGATCCGGGGCCGGATCGAGGCGCGCGGCGTCGGAATCCTGAACGCGCAGCCGCATGGCCCCGCCCCTGTGACCCTTTGCATCGATCTGGACACGCCGGAAACCGATCGCCTGCCGCCCCATCGCCAGCAGGTGCTTCTGGGTCACGACCTACCGATACTTCACAATCCGGCCATGGGCTGTTTGCCTTCGGCAATCGCACAATATCTCAAGGCTGGACGCGCAGCGTAAAAGGGTTTCGCCCGTGACACAGACCAACCCCGACATCCGCGCCGATCATCGCGTGGTTCTTGTAACCGGTCCTTCCGGGGCCGGACGGTCGACTGCGATCAACGTACTCGAAGACATGGGGTTCGAGGCGATCGATAACCTGCCGCTGTCTCTGCTGCCCCGCCTGCTGGATGGACCGCTGGGCGGCAGACCGCTGGCGCTGGGTCTGGACACGCGCAACCGCGACTTTTCGACCAATGCCCTGATCGAGACCATCGACCAATTGGGCGGCTGGCCCGGCATCACCGCCGAGATCGTGTATCTCGATTGCCGCGACGACGAGTTGCAGCACCGGTTTTCCGCCACAAGACGGCGGCACCCGATGGCCCCCGCCGAAAGCCCCGAGATCGGCATCGCGCGCGAAAAGGATCTGCTGATCCCGGTCAGGGCGCGGGCCGATATCCTGATCGACACGTCGGACATGACGCCCCACAACCTGCGCGACGAGCTGCACGCCCTGCTCAACCCGCAGACCGGCAGCTTCATGGCGGTGACGATAAACTCGTTCTCCTACAAGCGCGGGTTGCCGCGCGGGGTCGACATGGTGTTCGACGGCCGGTTCCTGCGCAATCCCTACTGGCAGCCGGGCCTGCGCGACGGGGACGGGCGCGACCCGGCGGTGGCCGACTATGTGCAGGGCGACCCGCGCTTTGCCCCGTTCTTTGAGCGTGTGCACGATCTTGCCCGGATGCTGCTGCCGGCCTACCTGTCCGAGGGCAAGGCGCATTTCGCCATCGGCTTTGGCTGTTCGGGTGGTCAGCACCGGTCGGTTGCCCTTGCGGAAATGCTGGGCAAGGCCCTTGCGGAAGACGGCTGGCAGGTGTCAATTAGGCACCGAGAACTGGAACGGCGACAGCCCGCGCAGACCAGCAGCGCAGCTCGCCCGGGCGACAAGGACAGGTAAGGCGTGATCGGCATTGTCATCGTCGCGCATGGGGGGCTGGCGCGGGAATATCTGGCGGCGGTCGAGCATGTCGTGGGCGCGCAACCCGCCATGCGCGCCATCTCGATCGAAGCAGACCATGATCGCGCCGCCAAGCGCGATGAAATCCGCGACGCCACTGCAGCCGTCGATCGGGGCGAAGGGGTGGTTGTGGTGACCGACATGTTCGGCGGCTCGCCCTCGAACCTCAGCCTGGCCGCGTGCGAAGGCGCGGGGCGGCGCATCCTGTACGGCGCAAACCTGCCGATGCTGATCAAGCTGACCAAAAGCCGCCACCTGCCCCTGGGCGACGCCGTGCGCGCCGCGACCGAGGCAGGGCGGAAATACATTGACAGCCAGAACATATCAAAAGACTAAAGGCGGCCATGTCGGACAGTATAGAACGCACCCTGAATATCGTTAACGAAAAGGGGCTCCATGCCCGCGCCTCGGCCAAGTTCGTCGAGATCGTCGAGGGTTTCGACGCCTGCGCCGAGGTCAGCCGAGATGGCCTGTCCGCCGGGGGGGACAGCATCATGGGCCTTTTGATGTTGGCAGCGTCGAAGGGAACCACTATTGACGTGCGCACGTCCGGGCCTGACGCTGCGGCGCTTGCCGATGCGCTGGAAGCTCTGGTAAGAGACCGTTTTGGCGAAGACATGTAGCCCCCGCAAACCGGGGCAAAGGCAAAGGTGAAATGGCCAGTGGTGGACAGCACGCATAATCGGGTGATGCCGAGGAACCGGCGCGAGGTCGTGTTCAACAAATACGACCGGCGCAGCCTGACCTATGCCAACAGCTTTGACGCATCCCTGACATCCACGATCATCCGGGCGATGGAGTGGATGACCGGCAAGATCAACATCCTGCGCCGCGTGCGCGAGTTCGAAAAGCGCGGCGCCCCGACCGGGCAGGCGTTCTGGCCCGCGACCATGGAAGTCATGGGCATCGACCTGCTGACGCCGGAGGAACAACTGGCGCGCATTCCGAAAACCGGACCTGTGGTGTTCGTGGCCAACCATCCGCACGGGCTGGTGGACGGGATGATCCTGGCCGACCTGATCGGACGGGTGCGCAACGACTACCGCATCCTGACGCGCTCGCTGCTGACCGGCATCGACGAAAGTGCTGCGTCCTACATGATCCCGGTGCCTTTCCCGCACCAGCCCGACGCGCAGGAACAGATGATCGAGATGCGCACCCGCGCGATGGAACATCTGGCCGATGGCGGTCTTGTCGCGCTGTTCCCTTCAGGTGTTGTGGCCACGTCGAAAACCCTGTTCGGCCCGGTGATCGAGGCTGAATGGAACCTGTTCACCTCCAAGATGATCCGCCGATCGGGTGCCACCGTGGTGCCGTGCTTTTTCTCGGGACAGAATTCACGCTGGTATCAGATCGCCAACAGGATTTCTCCGGTCTTGCGCCAGGGGCTGCTGCTGCACGAGGTGGTGCACAGCTTTGACAAGCCGCAGGCCCCGGTGATCGGTCATCCGATCTCGCCCGAGGAATGCGCCGAACGTGGCCGCGATCCCCGCGCCTTCATGGCCTGGCTGCGCGAACATACGTTGAATCTGCGCAACTGACGGGGTCGTCCGGGGCAGAGGCTGGGGGGCCAGCCCCCCAGACCCCCGGGATATTTGTGGAGAGAGGAAACAGGGAAAAAAGCCTGGCACCGTGACGGCGGTGCCCGGTGCCGTTTGTTCCGGAATGTCATGCGCGGAGGGCCTGTAAGCCGGATTTTGTCCCCGGGGTTGCCCCCGGTGGATGACCATTCGTCTGAAGGCACCGTTGCCGATGCCCCTCTAGCTGCCTACCCGAACCCCTGGGCCAAGACCGGCCCTGCGGCGATATCGGTTGCCCGATCAGCCCGCGCGGGGTTCCTATTCGGCATTGCTCCCGGTGGGGCTTGCCATGCGGGCGCTGTTGCCAGCCCCCCGGTGGGCTCTTACCCCACCGTTTCACCCTTACCTGCCGCAGGCTCCAGCGACGAACCACTGGCGCGACGGGCGGTCTGTTTTCTGTGGCGCTTTCCGTCAGGTTGCCCTGCCCGGGCGTTACCCGGCACCGTTGTCTTGTGGAGTCCGGACTTTCCTCGGACGGCAGAGCCGCCCGCGGCCATCCAGCCCTCCGCGCTCGCCCGAATTAGGCGCTGCGGTTGGCGCGGTCAACGGGAAACCGTTTGGCGAGGTCCTGCGCGGCGGCAAGGCTGGTGAACGCGCCAAAACGCGCGCGAAAGGCCGCCAGCACCGCGTCATCCGGCGCGCAGTCGGGCGGGGTGGCATAGCCAAAGCCATGCAGCGCGGTGCCAAGGGCCCGCTGCGCGTCCGGCGAGGTGTTGTGATGGGCAGAGGTCTCGGGCCAGACCGACAGGCCCTGTCGCGCCAGCCTGCGCCAGTCGAACCGCGGGCCGGGGTCGGCTTTACGGCCGGGGGCCATGTCGGCATGGCCGATCACCCGCTGAGGGGAGATCTGCCAGCGCGACAGGATACCCCCCAACAGGTCCTCCAGCACCCGCATCTGCCGGGCGGCAAAGGGGTGATCGCCGCGATTGTCCAGCTCGATCCCGATCGAGCGCGAGTTCACGTCGCTGACAGCGCCCCATTGCCCGGCCCCGGCGTGCCAGGCGCGGGCAGCCTCGTCCACCATCTGCCAGCATGTGCCATCCGCCCCGATCAGGTAATGCGCCGAAACCTGTGCCTGCGGATCGCACAGCCGGTCAAGAGCGGCCTGCGCGCCCTGCATCGCGGTAAAGTGGATCACCACCATGTCCGGGCGCGCACCCTGTCGGCGCGGGCCGCAATTGGGCGATGGATGCCAGATCACGCCGGTCAGCGGGTTCAGCCCCCGCGCACGCTGCGGAACGGGGCCGGATCCCACTCACAGGCAAAGCCGTCGCCATCCGGGTCAAGGCCCAGCCGGTCGCGCTCGGGCCCGCCACGCGCCAGAAAATCCTCTTGCGCGCGGTCGGGCGAGGCATAGGCCGCGCAGTTGCGCTGATAGCGGGCTTCACCCGACAACCCGCCGCGGCGATAGAGCGCCGTGCCCTTGGGGTTCGTGGTGCGCAGGGCGAAATCAACGATGTTCGGCCCCGAATCGCCCGAGCGTGTGGGCAGTTCGGTCGGCTGCACCACCTCGTATTGCGCGCGGTTCTGGGCGATGCGCGCAGCGTCGCTTTCGATGGTGCGCAGCGACGACACGTTGTCGAAATTGTTTTCCTCGCTGATTCCCTCGGCATTCACCGCGGCTGGCGGCGGGTTCGACGGGCTGGCCTGCAACGGCGCCCCGCCGGGGTTCAGCGCGGCGGCGGTGTCGGCGGCCAGACGTTCGGCCTCGGACATCTGTTGGTTGCTCTGCTGTGATTGGGCTGACAGGGGCATGTCCCCCGCGCGCGGCGTTTCGTCCGAAATGGCACCGGCGGGTGGCACGGCCGCACCGATCAGCGCCGCCTCGCGAATGGCCTGCTGACGCTGATAGTCACTGTAGTCGCCAAAGCCGACGCCCGCCCCACTGTCGGGCACGGTCGCACAGGCGCCAAGGGCAAGGGCCGAAAGGGCCGCAGCAACAAGGGTAACACGCATGGTCTGGATCCTGCCTGATCTGGTTTTCGGGCGGTTTACCACCATTTATCGGGCTTTGCCACAAAACCCGCCGCCTGCTCCAGCGCATAGGCGGTGTTCAGCAAATCACCCTCTTCCCAAGGGCGACCGATCAGTTGCAGACCCAGCGGCAGCCCCTTGCCATCCAGCCCGGCGGGCACGGAAATGCCCGGCAGCCCGGCCAGGTTGACCGTCACGGTGAACACGTCGTTCAGGAACATCTGCACCGGATCGTCCTGCCCCATCTCGCCCAGCCCAAAGGCGGCGCTTGGGGTGGCAGGGGTCAGGATGGCGTCGATGCCATCGGCGAACACAGTTTCAAAATCGCGCTTGATCAGGGTGCGCACGCGCCGCGCGCGGTTATAGTAAGCGTCGTAGAACCCCGCCGACAGCACATAGGTCCCCACCATGATGCGGCGTTGCACCTCGTGGCCGAACCCTTCGGCGCGGGTTTTTTCATACATGTCGGTGATGTCATCCCCCTGCGCCAGCGTGGCTCGGTGGCCATAGCGCACCCCGTCATAGCGCGCCAGGTTGCTCGATGCCTCGGCGGGCGCGATGACGTAATAGGCGGGCAGCGCGTATTTGGTGTGCGGCAGGCTGATGTCGCGCACCTCGGCCCCGGCATCGCGCAGCATCGCCGTGCCATCGGCCCACAGCTTTTCAATCTCGGCCGGCATGCCATCCATGCGGTATTCGCGCGGGATGCCGATGACCTTGCCGCGAATGTCGCCGGTCAGCATCGATTCGAAATCGGGCACGGGCAGATCGGCGCTGGTGGAATCCTTGGGATCGTGCCCGCACATCGCCTGCAACATGATGGCGGCGTCGCGGACATCCTTGGTCATTGGCCCGGCCTGATCCAGACTGCTGGCAAAGGCCACGATGCCCCAGCGCGAACAGCGGCCATAGGTCGGCTTGATCCCGGTGATGCCGGTAAAGGCGGCAGGCTGGCGGATCGACCCGCCGGTATCGGTGCCGGTGGCAGCCAGACACAGATCGGCAGACACGGCCGCAGCCGAGCCACCCGATGACCCGCCGGGGGTCAGCGCCGTGTCCTCGTTGCCGCGCCGCCACGGGTTGATCACATTGCCATAGACGCTGGTCTCGTTGCTGCTGCCCATGGCGAATTCGTCCATGTTCAGCTTGCCCAGCATCACCGCGCCCGCGTCTTCCAACTGCTGACCGACGGTCGAATTGTATTCGGGCCTGAATCCCTGCAGGATGCGGCTGGCGGCCTGACTTGGCACGCCCTTGGTGCAGAACAGGTCCTTGATGCCGATGGGCAGGCCGCACATGGCGGGCGCATCGCCCTGCGCCAGCCGGGCGTCAGCGGCGCGGGCCTGCTCCAGCGCAATCTCGGGCGTCTTGTGCACGAATGCGCCCAGCGCATCCGCCGCGTCGATGGCCGTCAGGCAGGCCTGTGTCAGCTCCACGCTGGAAATCTCGCGGGCGCGCAGCTTGTCACGGGCGGCGGCCAGGGTCAGGCGGTTCAGATCGGTCATGATTACTCCACCACCTTGGGGACGGCAAAGAAGCCTTCGCGCGCGTCCGGTGCATTGCTCAGGACCTTGTCCTGCATGTTGCCATCGGTCACCACGTCCTCGCGCCGCTTCAGGCGCTGGGGGGTAACACTGGTCATCGGTTCGACGCCGTCCACATCGACCTCGTTCAACTGCTCGATGAACCCCAGGATGGTGTTGAATTCGGCGGCAAGCGCAGGCAGCGCGTCAGGCTCGACCTTGATACGGGCGAGTTTTGCCACCTTGGCGGCGGTGTCATGGTCGATCGACATACGGCAATCTCCGGGGTTTTGCGGTCTGATTGCGTTTAGCGCCGCGCGCCCTGACCCGCAAGCATGTGGCGGCGATAAACCTCGATCATCCAGCCCAGCATGACCGCATTCAGGATATGCCACATGAAATGCGTGCCAAACGGGATCGCATCGCACAGCGGCTCATCCAGCGTGCGAAAGGTCAGCGAGGCGATCAGGATCAGCGCCCCGATCGCCAGCCCGCGCGCCACCTGCGGCAGACGGTGCCGCAGCAGCCACGCATAGATCAGAATCAGCAGCGGCACCGGCGCATAGGCCGCCGAACTGCCAAGCCCGGGGATCATCGCGAACAGCGGCACGGTGGCGGCCGCATAGGGGATGAACAGCGCCGTCAGCGCCAGCGCGGGCCAGACCCGCAGCCCCCAATAGGCGCGGTTGGCGGTGTAGATATACAGCAGGATATAGCCAAGGATCGGCAGCACATCCATCAGCCCGGTCAGCCGGTTGGCGTGGGTGTGAAACAGCCAGCTTCCCACCCCGATCACGGCCAGCACCACGCACAGCGCCTGCCCCAGCGGCAGACCCCGCACCCGGGGCCACAGGATCGCCGCCGCGATCACAAAGGCCAGATTCGTCAGAGCGTTGATCGGCTCGGCCCAGTAGTCGGGCCCCAATCGTTCGCAATAGGCATCTACCTGCTCGGTCCAGTCCATCGCCACCCCCTGTCGCAGAAATACGCCCCGACCGCGCCGGTTCAATCCCCCTTTTCACGCGGGCGCACCATGTTACCTTGCCCGCGACACAGAAACACCCGAGGGAGGGAAAAGATGCAGATCACATGGATGGGGCACGGATCGTTTCGGATCGAGATCGCAGGGCAGGTCCTGCTGGTCGATCCTTGGCTGACCGGCAACCCGATGCTGCCCGAGGATCAGCACGAGGCGGCACTGGCCGGGGCCACGCATATCCTGCTGACCCATGCGCATTTCGATCATATCGTGGACGCGCTGCCGCTGGCGCGGCGCCTGAAGGTGCCCGTGGTCGGCCAGTATGACCTGATGGCGCATTGGGAAGAGCACGAGTCGATCGAGACCATCGGCTTCAACAAGGGCGGCACCGTCGATCTGGGCGGGCCCAAGGTGACGATGGTGCATGCGGTGCATTCCACCAGCATGGCCACCGATCAGGGGCCCAAGGTCGTGGGCAGCGAATGCGGCTTCATGATCGAAGGCGACGGGCACGTGATCTATCTGTCCGGCGACACGGATGTGATGGCCGACATGAAGGTGTTCAACGACCTGCACAAACCCGATATCGGCATCCTGTCAGCAGGCGGTCATTTCACCATGGACATGAAGCGCGCGGCCTATGCCGCCAAGACCTTCTTTGATTTCAAGACGGTGATCCCCTGCCACTACAAGACTTTCCCGCTGCTGGAACAATCCGCGGATGAGATGAAAGCCGCCCTGCCCGGCGTCGATGTGATCGAGGCCGAGGTGATGAAGCCGATGTCGTTCTGACACGCGGTTTTCACCAAGGCACCGGCACGGCCATCCGCAGGTTTGATGGCCGTGCCGGCCCGGGTTTTCGTGGTTCCACCGAAGCTCACGGATCAGCATGTCCGCCGACGCCCCGAAACCGCGCTGGTCATGCGCCGGAGTTCATGCGCCTGTATCGACCGCCAGCAAGGCGACTGGCGCATCTTCTTCTCGCGCGAAATCCAGCGGCTGCTGATCGCTGACTTCGGTCATGCGCTTGAACTCGTATTGCATCTCGCCCGCATCCTCGGCGGCGGCGACGATCAGGCAGCGTTTCAGATGCACCGCGCCATCATACAGATCCACCAGACCGCGCAGGCCCGGCACGACCTCGGCCTCCACGGCGAACCCGTCATCCCAGATGCGCAGCACCGGGTGGCGTTTGCCATCCACTTCGACCCGTAGCCGGTTGCGCTTGCGCCCCGCCTGTTTGCGCGCGGCGTCAAGACCGGCCTGCACTTCCCGTGGCACAAAGGTGGACATCACAGAATCTCCTGAAACACCCATTCAGGATGCCGCATCAAACCTTTTCGTCAAGTTAATCCCGCAACATCAAAGCCTTTTTCACTCAGCCCGAGGATCCAGCCCTCTTCCATCCGCACGCCAGGCGGTTGCCCGAGCGGCGCGTCCAGCGCCCCGGCCAGCCGCCCCTGTCGCGCCCAGGCGGCCAGCCGCAACGCCACGTCGCGCACCTGCACCGCATCGCGCACGCGCGCCGGATCAACCCCAACCGGCCACAGCGACGGGAACACCTCGGCCAGCACAACGCCCGCATCAGACGGCCATTCAAAGGGCCAGACCGCCGCCCCCGTCGCCTGCCGCAGCCGTTCCAGCATGGCAATCCCGGTCAGGGCCTGCCCGCCCACCGATCCGGCACCCGACAGTTTCCAGACCTCCTGCGCCCCCGGCGCCAGACCGTCACAGATGCGTCGGTTGACCGGCAGCACACCGCCCCAGCCCGCGGGCTTCAGCCGAGGCAACCCCGCAACATCCCGCTTCAGCCCGTTGCCCCAGAACGGGCCCGGTGCATCGAACAGCCCGTTCAGGTCGCCGCCCACGTCAAAACGGTTGTTGGCGTTCTTCGGCCCCTCCTGCACCCGCGCGGCCAGCGCGGCCCAGACCGCGCGCCAGCTCCCCGGGCCCAGCCGCGCCGACAGCCCCGCAGGATAGCCAAAGGCAAAATCGAACCCCGCCAGCACGCGCCGCCCGGCCCGTGCCTCTTCGCTCAGCAGCGCGCGCAACCCCGCCTCGGCCTCGGCCCGGGTGGCCGGGTTGTGCAGCACCAGCCCGCCACCGCGCAGCACCGCGATCCAGATGCTGTCCTTGCCGGTGCGCGGCACCCCGGCCGCCGACCAGTCCACGATCACAAAGGTATCAAACATCATGTGCACCCATGCAGTGACCATGCGCGCCTATCCCCGTTTTCGCGCGCCCATGCACCAACTAGATCAAGATCAACGCAATCAAAGGAGGCCACAATGGGCCAGCTCGTCAACGGCACTTGGCACGACACATGGTATGACACCTCGAAAACCGGGGGGAAATTCGTGCGCTCCACCGCAGGTTTCCGCAACTGGATCACCCCGGACGGCAGCGCAGGCCCGTCAGGCGACGCCGGTTTCAAGGCCGAGGCCGACCGCTATCATCTCTACGTCTCCTATGCCTGCCCCTGGGCGCACCGCACGCTGATCTTCCGCGCCCTCAAGGGGTTGGAGGATCTGATCACCGTGTCCGCCGTGCATCCCGACATGCTGTCGGATGGCTGGACCTTCGACACCGATTTCGACGGGGCCACGGGCGACACGCTGTTCGGTGAACCCTACCTGCGCAACATCTACCTGCGCGCCGATCCCGAAATTTCGGGCCGCGTGACCGTGCCGGTGCTCTGGGACAAGAAAACCAACACCATCGTGTCCAACGAATCGGCCGAGATCATTCGCATGCTCAACTCGGCCTTCGACGGGCTGACCGGCAATAGCGACGATTACTGGCCCGCCGAACTGCGCGACGCGATCGAGCCGATCAACGCCCGCATCTATGACACGATCAACAACGGCGTCTACAAATCCGGCTTTGCCACCAGCCAAGAGGCTTATGAAGAGGCGGTGATCCCCCTGTTCGACAGTCTCGACTGGCTGGAAAAACATCTGTCGGAAAACCGTTACCTGATGGGTGAGCGGCTGACCGAGGCCGACTGGCGCCTGTTCACCACGCTGGTCCGGTTCGATCCGGTCTATCACGGGCATTTCAAATGCAACCGCGCCCGGATCGTGGATTACCCCAACCTCTGGGGCTACACGCGCGAGCTGTATCAATGGCCCGGCGTGCGCGACACGGTGCATATGGACCATATCACGCGGCACTATCACTACAGCCACGATACCATCAATCCCAACCGGATCGTGCCCATTGGCCCGGATCTGGATTTCGACGCCCCCCACGGGCGCGGATAAAAAGGTTGAGAATCCGGCAGCGCTGCGTTTCATGGTGCCCAAACCCTGACAACGCGGCGCACCCATGGCCCAGACCGATCGAACCCCACGCGACCATGGCGGCGACCTCGACGCCGCCATGGCGCAATTCGGCGGCACCCGCGACAGCTGGCTGGACCTGTCCACCGGCATAAACCCGGTGCCCTATCCTCTGCCCGACCTGCCGTCCGATGCCTGGACGGCGCTGCCTGACGCCCGCGCGCAGGCCCGGCTGGTGCAGGCCGCGCGTCAGCACTGGCGCGTCCCCGCAGGAGCCGAAATCCTGCCCGCGCCCGGCGCCTCGGCCCTGATCGCGCAGATGCCGCGCCTTGCCACGCCGGGCCGGGTGCATATCCCCCAGCCCACTTATAACGAGCATGCCGCAGCCTTTGTCGCCCATGGCTGGGCCTTGGCCGACCTGCCGCAACAGGCCGACGCGCAGGTCATCGTGCATCCCAACAACCCCACAGGGCGCTGGTATGACAGCAGCGTGCTGACCGCTCCGCTGGTGGTGATCGACGAGAGCTTCGCCGATGTCGCCCCCGACCGCTCGCTGATCGCGCAGGCCGCCTTGCCCGGGCGCGTGGTGCTCAAAAGCTTTGGCAAGTTCTGGGGGCTGGCCGGCCTGCGGCTGGGCTTTGCCATCGCGCAGCCCGGAACCATCGCTCAGCTCGCCGAATGGCTTGGGCCTTGGCCGGTACCCGGCCCCGCGCTGGCCATCGGTGCCGCCGCACTCGAAGATCCCGAATGGGCCCGCGAAACCCGCGCCCGGCTGAACGAGGATGCCGCCCATCTGGACGCACTGATGCAACGCGCGGGCGCACGGGCCCTGGGGGGCACATCGTTGTTCCGGCTCTACGAGGTGCCCAATGCCGCAGGCTGGCAGGCCGATCTCGCCCGCCATCACGTCTGGAGCCGGATCTTCCCGTGGTCCGCCACCGACCTGCGCCTCGGCCTGCCCCATCCCGACCGCTGGGGGCAGATCGAATCCGCTCTCGGGACGGTGGGTGGGGCGATGCCGAAGGCGAGCGTCACCAACCGTCCATGACCCTCACATTCGCCATGCTCCTCGACGCCCTGCTGGGCGAGCCGCGCTGGCTGTGGTCACGCGCGCCGCACCCGGCGGTCCTGATGGGCCGCGCCGTGGGCTGGTGCGACAGCCGGTTCAACCGCGGCACCGCCCGACGGGCCAAAGGCGTGCTGGTCATGGCCGCTCTGTGCCTGTGTGCCGGGGTGCTGGGCGGCTTGCTTTCGCTGGGCGGTCCGGTGGTTGAAATCCTCGTCGCTGCCATCCTGCTGGCGCAGAAATCGCTGGTCGATCACGTCGCCGCTGTCGCCACCGGCCTGCGGCAGGGTCTGCCGCAGGGCCGCGCCGCCGTGGCGATGATCGTCAGCCGCGACACCACCGCGATGGACCTGTCGGCCACCGCCCGCGCCGCCATCGAAAGCGCTGCGGAAAACCTCTCGGATGGGGTGATCGCGCCGGCCTTCTGGTTCGCCGTGGCCGGACTGCCCGGGCTGCTGATCTACAAGATCACCAACACCGCCGACAGCATGGTGGGCTACCGCACCCCCCGGCACGAACAATTCGGCTGGGCCGCCGCGCGGCTTGACGACCTGCTCAACCTGATCCCTGCGCGCCTGACCGCGCTGCTGATCGCCACCTGTGCCGGGCGCTGGCGCGACCTGCCCGCCATCCGCGCGGATGCGCGCCTGCACCGCTCGCCCAACGCAGGCTGGCCCGAGGCCGCGATGGCCCGCGCGCTGGGCATCGCCCTGTCAGGCCCACGCGCCTATGACGGGGCCATGCGCGATTTTCCATGGGTCAACGGCGCGGGCCGCCGCCCCCTTGGCCCGCGCGACATCGACGCCGCCATCCGCCTGTTGTGGCAGGCCTGGGCGCTGGCCCTTGGCCTGTCCCTGCTGATGGCGCTGACGTGAGTTGCAACCCCGCGCCGCGCAGGGATAGTGTCGCGCGACCACTGCCAACAGGATTGCACAGATGAAATTGCCCGCCCTCGCCGCCGCCCTCTGCCTTGCGACCGCCCTGCCCGCAGCCGCGCAGTCCGCATCGTCCCAATGCGGCGGCAACTGGCAAACCTTCGTGCAGGGCGTCGCCGACGAGGCCATATCGCAGGGCCGCGATCCGCAGGCCGTGGACCGTTTCACCGCGCAACTGCGGCAGGATCAGAAGGTGCTGGATGCCGACCGCCGTCAGGGCGTGTTCCAGCTTGATTTCACCACCTTCGCCCGCCGTCTGATCTCGGGCGCGCGGATGGACAAGGGACAGGCCATGTCGCGCGAATGGGACAGTGTCTTTGATCGGGTGCAGGCGGAATACGGCGTGCCGCGCGGCGTGCTGCTGGCCTTCTGGGCGTTCGAAACCGATTACGGCGCGTTCCAGGGCGATTTCAACACCGCCAACGCGCTGGCCACGCTGGCCCATGACTGCCGCCGCCCCGAGCTGTTCCGCCCGCAACTGCTGGCCGCGATCCAGCTGTACGAGATGGGCGATTTCGACCCCGCCACCACCACCGGCGCATGGGCGGGCGAGATCGGCATGGTCCAGATGCTGCCCGGCGACATCATCGAGAATGGTGTCGATGGCGATGGGGACGGCCGTGTTCGGCTGAAAACCTCCGTCCCCGATGCGCTGATGTCAGGTGGCAAGATGCTGCAACACTTCGGCTGGCGCGCGGGCGAGCCGTGGCTGCAAGAGGTACAGGTGCCCGGCGACATGGACTGGTCCCGATCCGGGCTGACCACCCAACTGCGCCCCGGCGACTGGCAGGCCATGGGCGTGCAGCCCCGTTCGGGGCAATGGCAGGCCGACCTGCCCGCCAGCCTGATCCTGCCGCAGGGGCACAAGGGGCCGGCCTTCCTCGCCTATCCCAATTTCAACGTCTATTTCGAATGGAACCAAAGCTTTACCTACGTACTGACCGCCGCCTATTTCGGAACGCGTCTTGAGGGCGCGCCGGTGTTCAACCCCGGCAACCCCGATCCCGGCCTGTCCGGCGACCAGATGAAGGCGCTGCAACGCAACTTGGCTGATCGCGGTCATGACGTGGGCGAAATCGACGGCATCTTGGGTGCAGGCACCCGCGCGGCCGTGCGCGCCGAACAGGCGCGGCTTGGCCTGCCGGTCGATGCCTGGCCCACAAAGGCGCTGCTGGACCGGCTCTAGCAGGCCGCTGAAAAAGTCCGTCGTTGCTACGCTTGTGCCCAAATGGGCTGATTTTTCGAGCGCTCTCGTCGAGCTGAGGAAAAGCGACCTTGCCCGGCATCGACGAAGTCGACGAGAAATGCTCGTTGAAATCCTTTTTCAGCGGCCTGCTAGGCCAGGGGTCTCGCGACGGGACGGTGGGCGGGGCGACGTTCCCGCGCAGCCGGGACAAGCGTCGTCCCCGTCACGCCACCATCTGTTCGGCCTTCTTCAGATCGACGCTGACCAGCTGACTGACGCCCTGCTCCTGCATGGTCACGCCGAACAGCCGGTCCATCCGCGCCATCGTCACCGCGTGGTGGGTGATGATCAGGAACCGCGTCTCGGTGCGGCGGCACATCTCGTCCAGCAGGTCGCAAAACCGCGTCACGTTCGCATCGTCCAACGGTGCGTCCACCTCGTCCAACACGCAGATCGGCGCGGGGTTGGCCAGGAACACAGCAAAGATCAGCGCCAGCGCGGTCAGGGTCTGTTCACCCCCCGACAGCAGCGACAGCGTTGACAGCTTCTTGCCCGGCGGCTGGCACATGATCTCCAGCCCCGCCTCCAGCGGATCGTCGGATTCCACCAGCACAAGGCTGGCCTCGCCGCCGCCGAACAGGTGCCGGAACAACAGGCCGAAATTGCTGTTCACCTGCTCGAAGGCGGTCAGCAACCGCTCGCGTCCTTCGCGGTTCAGGCTGGCGATGCCAGAGCGCAGCGTCTTGATCGCCTCTTCCAGATCGCGCTTTTCGGTGACCAGCGTGTCATGCTCGGTCTCGACCTCGCGCTTGTCCTCTTCGGCGCGCAGGTTGACGGCGCCCAAGGCATCGCGCTGGCGTTTCAGGCGGTTCACGTCGGCCTCGATCACGTCGGAGGCAGGCATGGTCTCAGGATCGGCCCCCAGACTTTCCAGCAACCGTGCGGGCGTTGTCTCGGTATCCTCTTCGATCCTGCCTACGGCATAGTCCACCGTTTCGCGCGCCGCATCCATCCGCGCCTCGGCCCGCGCGCGGCCCTCGCGCGCCTCGCCCGCCGCGCGCTCGGCCTCGCGTTCGGCCTCGGTCGCGGCACGCAACGCGCCCTCGGCAGTGCTCAGCGCTTCCGCCGCCGCCGTCTTGCGCGCCTCGGCCGTGGCAATCGCCTGCCCCAGCTCGTCGCGCTTGGCGGCCAGGTCCTGCGGTGCGGCGCTGGCCTCTTTCAGCTCGGCCTCGGACTGCGCCTTGCGCTCGGCCAGCTCGGCCCCGCGTGTCTCGGCGGTTTGCAGGCGGTGTTTCCAGCCGCTCAGTTCTTTGGTCACCTCCTGCGCGCGGCGGGTGCGCGCATCGCCCTCGCGGCGCAGTTCGTCATGCGACGACCGCTTGGTCATCATGGTCATGCGCGCCGCCTCGACCGTCATCTTGATGTCCTCGACACCTGCCCGCGCGGCCTCGAGGTTCGCCAGCGCGGCCACCGCCCGCTCGGCATCGGTCAATTGCCGCCGCGCGCCCGTCGCCTCGTCTTCGTGCCGCGTCACGGCCAGACCCAGCGACTCCAGCCTGGACTGCGCCAGATTGCGATCCGCCTCGGCCCGGCTCAGCCGCCGGTTGGCCTCGTTCACCAGCCGGTCGGCATCCCGTCGGTCCTGCCGCGCGGCCTGATCGGCAGCGGTCAGATCGGTCAGCCGTTTCGCCAGCGCATCATGCGCCTGCCGTGCCGCATCGGCGCGCGCGGTCGCCTGCTCCATCTGCTGCTTCAGCGCCTCCAGCCGGTTGAGCTGTTGCAGGCGCAGGGCCGCCGCACTGGGCGCATCCTCGGCCCAGGCGCGGAACCCGTCCCAGCGCCACAGATCGCCCTCAAGGCTGACCAGCCGCTGACCGGGCTTCAGCGCCGCCTGCAACCGCGCGCCATCTTCGGGGTCGACCAGCCCGATCTGCGACATCCGCCGGGCCAGCACATCGGGCACCGAGACATGGCGCGACAGCGGCGTCACGCCCCCCGGCAGCGGCTGCGCCTGCGCATAGCCCGGCAGCACGGTCCAGCCCGACGGGCCATCCGCCGCCACCTCGGGCGCGCGCAGGTCATCGGCCAGCGCGGCCCCCAGCGCCTTTTCGAACCCCTGCTCCACCTGCAACCGGTCCATGATCTGCCCGCCCTCGGCGGTGTCGCGCTGCAACAGCTTGGCCAGCGCAGTCACCTCGGCGCGCAGCGCGTTCAGCTCGCCCTCGGCTTCCGAGCGTTCGGCGCGCACATCGGCCTCGCGCTCCTGCGCCTCGGCGCGGGCGGCCTCGGCCTCGCGCAGCATTTCATCCGCCCGCGCGGCGGTCTGCACCGCCTGCGCCTCCTCGGCCTGTGCTGTGGCAAAATCGCCCTCGGCCTGCGCCAGCGCGGCCTGCGACTGCGCCACGGCAGCGCGGGCCTTTTCCGCCTCGGCCTCGGAGCGCGCCAGCATCTTGCGCGTGTCCTCCAGCAGGCGGTTGGCCGACTGGTGTTTCGCGGCCAGCCGCGCCACATCCTCGGTCCGTGTGGTCAGGTCGGTTTCGCGCGCCTGCAACACCGCCGCCGCATCGCGCGCGGCCTGCGCCGCCGCTTCCAGCCGCTCGGCCTGCCCCTCGCCCGCCTTGGCCAGTTCGGCCTGCTCCCACTCCAGCCGGGCGATGGTGTCATGGGCGTCGCGGTTCAGCCCCGCCTCGCGCTCGATATCCTTGGCCAGTTGCGCAATGCGGCTTTCCAGGGTCTGGATCGTCTGCAGCGCCCGCGCCTCTTGGTCAGCCAGCGTGTCGCGCTGCACCGACAACCGTTGCAGGATGGCCGCCGCCACCGCCTCTTCCTCGCGCCGGGGCGGCAGGGCATCCTCGGCCACCTGCCGCGTCTTGGCCGCCTGCCGCGCGGCGGTTTCGGCCTGCGCCGCCGCCGTCACCCGCTCGCGCAATTGCGCCTCGGCGGCCAGCCGCGCCTCATCCGCCTCTTTCCAGCGGCGATACAGCAGCAGCCCCTCGGCCCGGCGCAGATCCTCGCCGATGCTGCGATACCGCGCGGCCTGCTTCGCCTGCCGCTCCAGTTGCGCCAACTGGCTGGCCAGTTGCTCGATCACGTCATCGACGCGGGCCAGATTGTGCTCGGCCCCTTTAAGCTTCAGTTCCGCCTCGTGCCGCCGCTGATACAGGCCCGAGATCCCCGCCGCCTCTTCCAGAATGCGCCGCCGCGCCTTGGGTTTGGCGTTGATCAGTTCCGAAATCTGCCCCTGCCGCACCAGTGCCGGGCTGTGCGCCCCGGTCGAGGCATCGGCAAACAGCATCTGCACATCGCGGGCCCGCACGTCCTTGGTGTTCACCTTGTAGGCGCTGCCCGCATCGCGCGTGATGCGCCGCACGATTTCCAGACTGTCGCTGTCGTTGAAGCCCGCAGGCGCCAGCCGGTCGGAGTTGTCCAGTACCAGGCTGACCTCGGCAAAGTTGCGCGCCGGTCGCGTCGACGCCCCGGCAAAGATCACATCCTCCATCCCGCCGCCGCGCATGGCCGAGGCGCGGTTCTCCCCCATCACCCAGCGCAGCGCCTCAAGCAGGTTGGACTTGCCACAGCCATTGGGACCGACCACGCCGGTCAGCCCGTCCCGGATCAGCAGATCGGTCGGATCGACAAAGCTCTTGAAGCCGGTCAGGCGAAGTTTGCTGAACTGCACGGGCGTGGCCCCTGATTCCGTTGATCTGGGCGATTGTGCGGGAGCGGTGCCGTCAGAGTCAACGCAAACGCCCCGCATCTGGGGAGGATGCCCTGGTTTTCCACAAGATATTGCGGATATCCGCGCATCTGCGCGCTTGACCGCCCCCGCGCGGCGGGGCACCTTTGCGCATGGTCCAGATCACAACCGCCAATCCCACCGACCCCGAACCGCGCGCCCTGCTGCGCGCCAGCGCCGCGTTGATGGAGGATCTGTTCCCCGCCAAGGACAACCACTATCTGACGCCCGAGGAACTGGCCCGGGACCACGTCCATTTCTTTGCCGCCCATGACGACAATGGCGCCCTGCTGGGCACCATCGCGCTGGCGGTGCATGACGACTGGGCCGAGGTCAAGGCGCTGTTCGTCGATGCCGAGGCGCGCGGTCAGGGCGTGGCGCAGGCCCTGCTGGATCATGTCGAGGCCATCGCGCGCGACAAGGGCCTGATCTGGCTGCGGCTGGAAACCGGCGAGACGCTGTATGCCGCGATCAAGCTTTACCGCAAGGCGGGCTTTGCCAATCGTGGCCCGTTCGGGGAGTATGGCGACAGCGAAACAAGCGTATTCATGGAAAAGCACCTGATCTAGACCGGGTCGCAGACGATCTCCTCGATCCTTGCGCCATCCGCGCCATCCGCAGGCCGGGTGAAAACTGCGCAGCTATAGCTTGGTGGCACGGGTGGTGGCGCATCAACCTTGCCACAGTTCAGCGACGCCCGGATCATCGCCTGATCCCCACCAAGGCGGCGCACGGTGCAGCCGCTGACCTGCTCGATGGCCAGCGTGGCGCGTGGCCCGATCGGTCCCATGCGCGGCGCGTAGTCGGAATTGATGCGCAGCGCCTCGGCCTGACCGTCCTGCACCCGCACGTCGAACACCGATGGCCCCACCTTGACCCGCACCGGATCGATCCCGCGAAACCCCGGGCTGGGGGTGTTGCAGGCGGCCAGCATCAGGACAACAAGGCAAAGCGCGTATCGCATGACCAGCATCAAACCCCACCAGAGTTAACGGGCGGTTAACACCCCTGCGACATTTGCGCATATTATATTCCGTTTATGGAATGTTATTTATATTCCTGTATTGGAATATAAATGGGAGTCGCACCATGACCCACACAGCAAAACGCCCGGCGGACAGCTACTCGCCGCTCTACTTTCTCGCCTCGCTTGGTGCGGGCGGGCTGGAGGTGACCTTCTTCATGTACCTGATGTTCTGGGTGCCGCACCCAGACCGCCCCGTCCCCACCTTTGAAGACATCGCCGCCGCCTTCGCCACCGGCGGTCTGCCGATGCAGGCAGCCATCGTGGTGGCTGCTCTGGGCATCGCGGCCCTGACCATCCTGAACGTCAAGTCGCTGATCTGGAATTTCACCGCGCTGGCCGCATTCCGCAAGACCGAGCGTTACACCGCGCTGCGCGCCTCGAACGCCGAAACAACGCTGCTGGCCGCCCCGCTGGCCAGCGCCATGACGATCAACGCGATGTTCATCGTCGGGCTGGTGTTCGTGCCGGGGCTGTGGGGCGTGATCGAATACTTGTTCCCGCTGGCATTGGTGGCATTTCTGGCGCTTGGCATCTGGGCGCTGCGCACCATCGGTGATTTTCTGGGCCGGGTGCTGTCGCAGGGCGGCGTGTTCGACGTGACCGCGCATAACAGCTTTGCGCAGCTTCTGCCCGCATTCGCACTGGCCATGATCGCCGTCGGCCTGTCCGCCCCCGCCGCCATGAGTGAAAGCACGCTGACCGTCGGCATCGCCCTGGTCCTGTCGTCGTTCTTCGGCATCGCGGCCATGCTCTATACCGTGATCGCCGCAATCACCGCGTTCTCGTCTATGCTGCAACACGGCACCGCGCGCGAATCCGGCCCGACCCTGATGGTGATCGTGCCGATCATGACCGTGCTGGGCATCATGGCGCTCCGGCAGGATCACGGGCTGCACACCGCCTTTGACGCGCAAGGCACCGATGGCGAAACGATGGTGTTTCTGGCCCGGCTGCTGACCGTGCAGATCCTGTTTGTGCTGCTGGGGCTGACCGTGCTGCTGCGTCAGGGCTATTTCACCGATTTCGTCTTCGGCACCCAGACATCGCCCGGCTCCTACGCGCTGGTCTGCCCCGGAGTGGCCCTCTCGGTGATGCTGCACTTCTTTGTCAACAAGGGGCTGGTCGCCGCCGGTGTGATCGCCGAGTTCGGACCGGCCTACTGGGGGCTGACCGCCATTGCGCTGGCCTTGCAGGTCGCCATGATCGCGCTGGTGCTGCGTCTGAACCGGCAGCATTTCGGCAAGACCTCGCAGGCAGCGGCGGTGCCTGCAGAGTAACCAGCCATCCGTTGGCGGAAACCTGGGGATGCCCGGTGCAATCCGGGCATCCCCTGCGCCATGCTCCCTTGTCGCGCTGCCCGCGTGGTCATATCTTATGACCAATTCCAAGGATACGCGCGCATGCCCTTTCAACCCGTCCAGCCCGAGAAGCTGTCGACCGCCGTCACCCGGCAGATCGAAAAGCTGATCCTGCGCGGCATCCTGCGCCCGGGCGAGCGCCTGCCATCCGAGCGCGAACTCTCGGACCGTCTGGGCGTATCCCGCCCCAGCCTGCGCGAGGCGATCGCCGAATTGCAGCAAAAGGGCCTGCTGGCCACCCGCGCGGGGGCCGGCATCTATGTGGCCGATGTTCTGGGCAGTGCCTTTTCCGACGCGCTGATCCGGCTTTTCGCCGATCACGAAGAGGCGGTGTTCGACTATGTCGCCTTTCGTCGCGATATGGAGGGGCTGGCCGCCGCTCGCGCCGCGCGGCTGGCATCCGACACCGACCTGGCCGTGATCCAGACCATATTCGACAAGATGCAGGCCGCGCATCTGAAACGCGATCCGGCCGACGAGGCGCGGCTGGACGCCGATTTTCACCTCTCGATCATCGAGGCCAGCAACAACGTCATCATGCTGCACATGATGCGGTCGATGTATCAACTGCTGCAACAGGGCGTGTTCTACAACCGGCAGACCATGTTCCGCCAGCGCACGACGCGCGACACGCTGCTCGACCAGCACCGCGCCATCAACGACGCGCTGCAAGACCGCGATCCCGACGCGGCCCGCGCCGCGGTCGAGGCGCATCTGAGCTATGTGGAACGGTCGCTTCAGGACCAGCACCGCGCCGACCGGGCCGAGCAGATCGCCCGCCTGCGCCTGCAACACGAACAGGCGCGCTGAAACGCGAAACGCCCGCGCGACGGATCGCACGGGCGTTGTTGTTTCCGAAATCCCGACAGGTCAGTGCAGCTTGGCATCCACCGTGTCGATGGACTGATCGATCAGCTTGTTGCCATCGGCGGCGGTCATCTGCTTGGCGATCACCTCGCGCGCCGCAGCGACGGCGACCCTGACGGCGCTGTCGCGCACCTCGCGGATGGCCTTGGTTTCGGCCATGGCGATCTGTTCTTCGGCACCGGCGACGCGGCGGGCGATGGATTTCTCCAGATCGGCCTTGGCCTGCTCGGCGGCCAGCTTGGCGTCTTCCTTGGCAGTGGCGACAATGCGGTCTGCCTGCGCCTGCACTTCCCTTTGCTGACGCTCATAGGATGCCAGCAGGGTCTGGGCCTCTTCGCGCAGGGCACGGGCTTCGTCCAGATCGCTCTGGATATCGATGGCGCGCTTGTCCAGCATGCCGAACAACAGCGTCGGCACCTTGAAATAGACCAGCACCGCGATGAACAGCAAGAAGCCCAGCGTCACGATGAAGTCGGTGTTGGCCAGCGAAAAGAACGGGCCCTCGGCGGCAAGGGCCGGGCCGGCGGCGGTCAGGGCGATGATCGTTGCAATCGTGCGCATGTCTCTTACCCCTTCATCCGGTCGGCCACGGCGGCATCGATGGTCGCGGTGTCGGCCGTGGCACCAAAGGCACCCACGATCTCGGCCGCTGTGGCGCGGGCCACTTCCTGCACGTTGTCCATCGCATTGGCGCGTATCTCGGCAATGGCCTTTTCACCCTCGGCGGTCTTGGCCGCGATCTCGGCATCCGCCTTGGCGATCGCAACATCCAGCTCCGCCTGCATCTCGGCCTTGGTCTCGGCGATGATGCGGTTGGCCTCGGTGCGGGCATCGGCCAGCGCCTTTTCATAGGCTTTCTCGGCCTCGACCGCCTTGGCCTTCAGGTCCTCGGCGGCGGAAATATCATTCGTGATGGTCCCCTGACGCTCGGCCAGAACCGCGGCGATGCGCGGCAACGCGATGCGTGACAGGACGAAGTAGATCACGACCAGCGTGACCAAAAGCCAGAAGATCTGGTTACCCCAATACTCGGGGTTCAGCTGCGGCATGCCGGGTGTCTGGGCAGCCTGCGGTGTGGTCTCCATGTCGTCCTCCTTGGGGCACTTTCCGGTTACACCGGGCGGATCGCGGCACCTTGGCCCCGAACCGCCCGACCGTAAGGATCAGCTTCCGTCAGATTTAGACAGCGAACATCAGCAGCAGGGCGATCAGGAACGAGAAGATGCCCAGAGCTTCTGCAAAGGCGATGCCGATGAACAGGGTCGCTGTCTGCGACGCGGCGGCCGAGGGGTTGCGCAGGGCGCCGGCCAGATAGTTGGCAGCCACGTTGCCGACACCCAGGGCAGCGATGCCCGTGCCGAGACCTGCAATGCCTGCGCCGATATGTGCGAGTTGACCTTCCATGGGGGTATCTCCTTACGATTGGAAGTTGGAATTCAGAGGGTTGCTTCGATCTGTAGGGTGGGTGCAACCCACCCTTGGGTCGTTGGTGTTGGACGGGCCGACGGCCCACCGTTCCTCGATGTCGGGATCAGTGTGACGGGTGCAGCGCATCCTTCAGGTAGACGCATGTCAGGATGGTGAACACATAGGCCTGGATGAAGGACACCAGCACCTCGAGCCCGTACATCGCCGTGATCGCGACCACGGACAAGGGGCTGACAAGTGCGATGGCCGCAAAGCCCGCGAAAACCTTGATCACCGCGTGGCCGGCCATGACGTTGCCTGCAAGACGAATGGAGTGGCTGACCGGGCGCACGAAATACGAGATCACCTCGATCACCGCCAATACCGGCCGCAGCGCCAGCGGCGCCGAGCTGACCCAGAACAGGCCAAGGAACTTGGTGCCGTTCTTGACGAACCCCACCACCGTCACCGTCACGAACACCAGCAGCGCCAGCACCACGGTCACCGCGAAATGCGACGTGGTGGTGAACGACATCGGTATCAGACCAAGGAAGTTGGCAAAGACGATGAACATGAACAGCGTCATGATGTAGGGGAAGAACACGACCGCGTCCTTGCCGGCCACATCCTCGACCATCTTGTAGATGAACCCATAGGCCAGTTCGGCGATCGACTGGCTGCGCGACGGGATCACCGCGCGGCGCGTGGTGCCCATCACCATCATCAGAACGACTGCCAGGGCCGCAAAGGCCATCCAAAGCGTCACGTTGGTGACGGTGAACAGCCCGACAGGCCCGTCGCCGAACAGCGGCTTGACGATGAACTGCGCCATCGGGTCGAATTTCAAACCACCGCTTTCCGCTTCGCCTGCCATGATCAGCCCTCTTTGTCGTCCCAGGCCGTATCGGCCGATGTATCCCCGGTCTGGATTTCGCGCGCCGTGCGGATCATCACGTTGATCCCGGCGGCAAGCCCCAGAAATGTAAACAGCACCATCAAGATCGGCAGTGTGCCGAACAGGCTGTCCAGCCCGAATCCGATGCCGAAACCGATCCCCAGACCGGCCACAAGTTCGATCACCATCCGCCACGCCAGGTTGGCCTGCGAATAATGCTCCTCCATATGCGGTTTGGGCGTGTTGGCCGACTTGGCCGCTTCGATCTTCGCTTCAAGCTCGGCCAACCGGCGCCGCTTTTCGGGATCGTCCAAACCCAGAACCTCCATATGGATGGCTTGCCGCTTTGCTACGGTGCAGCACGGCCCGAGTCAAGCGCGCGAAACATCGCAACGCCTGAGCATCAAGCCATTGATTTTATGATATTTTCGCAAGTCCCTGCGATTGCGTGACTGCCGCAATGGCCCTGCGTTTGCGCCAACACAGGGGCCGGGCCATATTCAACCAAACGGTTGACGATACCCGATCCACGCCGCGATGCGACACCATTTGGTGTGACACCGGCTGTCCCGGTCATCTCCCCTCGCCCCCCTGCCATGCAAAGGCGAAGGACGGCTCGCACCTGCAACGACAACTCGGAACACGCCGGGCAGATGTGCTGATCACGCCGCAACGCGACCATCCAGGCCTGCGGATGGCCGCGTTGCGCATACAAGAATGGTGCGGTGTCAGGTGCCGCCGGTCGTGCCGGTTGACGTCGTTCCGCCACCGGACAGCGCGCCGATCAGCGCAGCAGCCCCCAGCGCGCCAAGCCCTGCCTGCGCGCCGGCCCCAAGACCCGGACCTGCCGTGGTGGCCCCGGTGCCCGATGTCGCACTGGCGAACCTGCATCCCTCGATCAGCACCTCGACCCGGCGATTGGTGCCGCGCGACAAACAGGCTGAGAATCCAGCGTCAATCAGGATGAGAACG